>DCCL01000171.1 GCA_002313795.1 Faecalibacterium prausnitzii | reverse complement strand
GACGAGTTTTTCATGGTGCGCGTCGGCTCCCTGCAGGAGCGGGCGAATCTGATGCACGGAAAAAAGGAAAAGCGGGAAAATAAGACGAATATGACCGCAGAAGAGCAGCTTGCCGCCATCATGCCCAAAACGGCTCAGCTGCAGGAAGACTGCGACAAATATTACGCCAAAGCGCTGGAAAATCTGGCGGCCTGCGGCTACCGCAAAGTGGACTTCGATAAGCTGAGCAAAGAAGAGGAGCATTTCTGGAAAAAATATTTCCAGAGCGAGCTTTTCCCCATCCTCAGCCCGCAGATCGTGGACAGCCGCCATCCGTTCCCCTTCCTCCGGAACAAGGAAATCTATCTTGGCGTCCTTCTGCACGAAAAGCACGCATCGGAGAACACTCTCGGCATCGTGCCCATTTCCAGCCAGATGGAGCGGATGCATCTTGTCCGGAAGGATAACGAGACGCTGTTTGCCCTGACGGAAGAGCTGGTGCTCCATTATGCATCCCTCATCTTCGGCAAGGAGAATATCCAGGAAGCCTGCCTGTTCCGCGTCACCCGCAATGCCGATATCGACGTGAAAGAGGGGATGATGGATCATGATATCGATTACCGCGAGATCATGGCCGACCTGCTCAAGCGCCGCCGCAAGCTGGCCGCTGTCCGCCTGCAGATGATGCCTGCCGCCCCGCAGGTCAGCCAGCTGCTCTGCGACCGCCTGGAGTTAACTCATAAGCGCGTTTTTGTTCAGAAGAGCCCGCTCGACCTGAGCTTTTTCTTCAAGCTCACGGCCCGGATGGATTCCGATAACCACCCGGAGCTGTTCTATCCGCCTGCCCGCCCTATGCTGCCGCCGCAGGACTATGACCTGACCGCTGAGGTGGAAAAGCACGATGTGCTGCTGAGCTATCCGTACCAGTCTATCCGGCCCTTCATCGCCATGCTGAAAAAGGCTGCGCAGGACCCGGATGTCATCTCCATCAAGATGACCCTTTACCGGATGGCCCGGGAGTCCCAGATCGTGCAGGCGCTGGTGGAAGCTGCCGAGAACGGCAAGGAAGTCGTTGCTCTGGTGGAACTGCGGGCCCGCTTTGACGAGCAGAACAACATCGACTGGTCGAAGCATCTGGAAGAGGCTGGCTGCACCGTCATCTATGGTTTCGATGACTATAAGGTGCATTCCAAGCTGACCCTCATTACCAAGAAGAGCGCCCACGGCTACTCCTATATCACCCAGATCGGCACCGGCAACTACAACGAGAAGACCAGTGAGCTCTATACCGACTATTCGTTCATTACGGCTGATCTGGGCATCGGCGAGGAAGCCTCCAATGTGTTCCAGAATCTTGCAGTGCAGAAGCTGACAGAGGAAACGGAAAAGATGCTGGTGGCACCGCTCCGGTTCAAGAGCGTGCTGCTGGATGAGATGGACCGTGTCATCAACGCCGCCCGTCTGGGCCGTCAGGCATCCATGATCCTGAAAAACAACTCCATCTCCGACCGCGATATCATCCTCAAGTTGGAAGAGGCCAGCTGTGCCGGTGTCCGCATCGATATGATCGTCCGCGGCATCTGCTGTGTCCGCGCCGGTGTGCCCGGCAAGACCGAGAATCTGCACATCCGCAGTCTGGTGGGCCGTTACCTTGAGCATGGCCGTATCTATAGCTTCTGCGACGGCGTGAACACCCGTACTTACATCGCATCCGGCGATTTTCTGACCCGGAACACCGAGTGCCGGGTGGAAGTCGGCGTTCTCATTGAAGATCCTGTCCTGAAGGAAAAGCTGCATAACATTCTGCAGCTTCAGCTCAGCGATAACGTCAATGCTCGTGAGATGCAGCCGGACGGCAGCTATCAGCGGGTGAAGCCTGCTCCCGGTGAACCGGTGGTAGACGGTCAGATGGGAATGTATGACCTGCTGAAAGATGACTGGACGGCCCGCGATGCCGCAGCCGCAGTTTCTCCGCAGCCCGAAACGCCTGCGGCACCGGAAGCTCCCAAGGCAGAGTCGACTCTGGTGAGCGCAGCTGAGCCTGAAAAGCAGCCTGTCAAACCGGCAGCGCCTGTTCCTCAGCCTGCAGAGTCCGCTGCACCCAAGGCTCAACCGGAAAAAACGGCTTCTGCTCCGCAGGCAAAGCCGGAGCTGCAGAAAAAAACTGCCCCGGCTCCCATGCCCATCGTCATCACGGAGAGCCGCCCCCGCCATACGGGGCTCTTCGGACATCTGCTGGATCTCTTTGGCCGCAGATAAAAAGTTTTCTATCGTAATTTCTGCTGCCGCCGACATTTCAGCCGGCGGCAGCTTTTTGCGTTCTCAGGACGAATTTCTCCGCATACAGTGGCAGAAAGCAGCAGGGGAGGGAGCACAGTTGAGACAGAGCAAAAAGAGGAAGCGGACGCTATGAAACGTCTCGTCCGGCTGGGGCCGCTGGTGTTTCGTGATCCGCTCCTGCTTTGCGGCGGGCTGTATCTGCTCCTCTGGTTTGACGCCAGCGGGTTCCTGCGCATCGGACTGTGTGCCGCAGTTCTCCACGAAATGGGTCATATCTTTGTCTATCTGCTCCTGTTCCACCGCCTGCCGGTCATTGAAGTGACCATGACCGGCTTCTGTATGCGGGCGCGGGGCCTGCCCCTCACCCGGGTGCAGACTTTTGCCCTCGCAGCAGCCGGGCCGGGGACGAATGCTCTGCTGGCGGCAGTCTGGGCCCTTCGCCTGGAACAGCAGGCCACCGTCCGGGGCAGTGCTTTCCTTGCGGCCAATCTGCTGACCGAGGCGTTCAATCTGCTGCCCATCCCGCCGCTGGATGGAGCACAGATGCTGAACAGTCTGCTCTGCGGGAAACCGTTGCAATCTGAGGAAAAATAGGGTAAAATATGAAGAACGCGTATTTGTACTATCAAATGGAGGAACTTGATGTTTGATCCGAAACTGAAAGAAGCGCTGTCCCGGGTGCAGAAGCCGGGCCGTTATACCGGCGGTGAGCCGGGCAGCGTTTATAAAAATAAGGACGAGGTGGATGTCCGCTTTGCGTTCTGCTTCCCGGATACCTACGAGGTGGGCATGTCCTTTCTGGGCGAGAAGATCCTGTACGAGCTGCTGAACAGCCACAAGAACTGGTGGTGTGAGCGCGCTTTCATGCCCTGGCTGGATATGAAGGCCGAGATGGAGCGTCTGGGCCTGCCCCTCTATACGATGGAGAGCAAAGACCCCCTGACGGCGTTTGACGCAGTCGGTTTCACCCTTCAGTATGAGCTGTCCTATACTAATATCCTAGCCATGCTGGATCTGGCAGGCATCCCGTTCTATTCCAAGGACCGTGACGGGAGCTGGCCTCTTATCGTGGCAGGCGGCCCCTGTGCCTGCAACGCAGAGCCTATCGCGGATTTCTTCGATGTCATCCAGCTGGGTGAGGGCGAAAATCAGCTGCCCGGCATCTGTACCGAAATCGAAAAGGCAAAAAAAGAGGGCGGCGTCTCCAAGAAAGAGCTGCTGCTCCGCATCGCAAAAAACCCCGGTGTGTATATCCCTTCCTTCTATGATGTGGAATATTACGAGGACGGCCGGGTCAAGTCCATTACCCCCAACGAGCCGGGCATCCCGGC
>DCCL01000159.1:9407-9829 GCA_002313795.1 Faecalibacterium prausnitzii | reverse complement strand
TTTTGGTGCGCAGCCAACTTATTCGGGGTTGTCAGGGGCGTGCAGCCCCTGGCCCGTGCCCGCGCCTCGGAAAAGCGGTGCTTTTCTGGTTCTCTTTTGGCATGCAAAAGAGAACGTATCTCTGTAATCAAAGCGCTCTAAACCTTCGCGTCAGCGAACCCTCAACCCCGCGGAGCGAATTGCAACTTTGCGTAAGCAGAAAACTTACCCCCCGCCACAGGCGGGAAATGCCTTTTCCCTTACTACAAAGAAAAACCTCGCGCCAGCAGCCCCTGCCGCCAACACACTCCCCAAACCCCTCCTTGAAAAATAAACAACAAAAACCCCCGCACCGGAGTCCGGTACAGGGGTTTTGTTCGTCAATCAAACTGCGATCAAGCGTTCTTGTTAGCACGCTTTGCCATACGGCTGATCTTGCGGCT
>DCCL01000159.1:0-9226 GCA_002313795.1 Faecalibacterium prausnitzii | reverse complement strand
ATGGCCTTGTTGTGAGCCTGCTCCACAGCAGCCTGCGCGACACGGTCCTTCTGAGATTTGATGTTAGGCATTCGTTCCACCTCCTTGGCTACCTATAACAGCGCACCTTATGATACCATATTTGCCGTTTCAGCGCAAGCATTTTTTCGATTTTTGTTTCAAAAAGTTTTGATTTTCCCATACTTTTTGTGCTGCGGGAGCCCGAAACCGGCTTTTGGGTAGAAAATGGAGCAGAAATGAGGGAGAAAGATGCGCCTGACAGATATGGCGGATGAGCTTTACACAGCGGCGGCAGAGCTGCCGGCCGGGGTGCGTGCGGCCACGGCAAAGCGGGGCAGCGTGACCGTGACGAGGGTAGAGATCGCCCGGGAGGGGCTGGCCCGGCCCAGAGGACGGTATGTGACGCTGGAAGTGCCCAGTGTCAGTGTGCTGGATGAGCGGGACGCGGAGGTCATCGAGCAGGCGGCGGGGGAGCTGCGGGCCCTTCTGCCGTCGGAAGGCCCGGTGCTGGTGCTGGGAGTGGGCAACCGCCGGGTCACAGCCGACGCCCTCGGCCCCCGGACGGTGCAGAAGATCTTCGTCACCATGGGGGAGAGCCGCCTGCCGGTGCGGGGCATCCGTCCGGTGGCGGCAGTGGCCCCGGGCGTCTCGGCCGCAACCGGGATGAGTTTGCAGCAGCTGGCCGGGGCGCTGGTGCGGGAACTGCGCCCGGCGGCTCTCATCTGCGTGGACAGCCTTTGTTCCTCAGAGCCTCAGCGGCTGGGCCGGACCCTGCAATTTTCCGATACCGGTCTCTGTCCCGCTCAGCCCGGCAGTGAAAAGCATCTGGATGCAGCCCGGCTGGGCCTGCCGGTCATTGCGGCGGGCATCCCCACCCTGATGATGGCCCAAGAGGGCAAAGACCTGGTGGTGACGCCCCGGGAGCTGGACAGTGTCATCGCTCACGGGGCCGCTCTGCTGGGCGCAGCCATCAACCGGGCGCTGCAGCCCCGGCTGAGCATCGCGCAGCTCTGCTGGCTGGTGGGATAAAACCGGCAGGCGGCTCATATCTTCCTAAAGATGACACAGGGGAGGGGGATTTCATGCGCTGTACCGAGACAAGGCGGGGCTATCTGCTGCCCTTTCTGGGCGCTGCGGCCCTCTTTGCAGCCCTGACCTTCACGGCCCACGGCCTTGTGCTGGGGCTGGCGGCAGTCATTGCCGGGCCTGTCCCGGCGGCGCAGACCGCCCTTTCCCTGAGCCGGAACGCTGTCTCGCAGGCAGAGCAGACCGCAGGTTCCGAAGCAGCTGCGGAGAGCACGGAGACGGCGGCTTCGACCCCGCAGGCGGCTGCCCCGGCGGGGGATATCGAAAATTATTTTGTGGAGCTTTTGGGAGAGGACGCACGGCCCGAAAACGCGGGTACAGTCCTCGAAAAGACCTATCCTCAGGGCACCAGTGAAAAGTATATCCCCTGCGGAGCGGGCAGCATCAAGAACAACACCCGGCAGGCAGCAGCGGATATTGCAGCCGAGATAGAAAATCCGCTTCCCTTCGGGGTGGAAAAGGACAGCCCTGACCCTCAGATCCTCATCATGCACACCCATGCCACGGAGGATTACCGGCTGTCAGCGGGGCTCTGGTTCTCGCCCGGCGACGGTGCCCGCACCACAGACCGGAACCTGAATATGTGCGCGGTGGGCCGGGTCATGGCCGATACCCTCAATGCGGCGGGGCTGAACACACTCCACGACGAGACCCTGAACGACTACCCCAGCTATACCGGCAGCTACGAGAACAGCCGGGCCGTAGTGCAGAATTATCTGACACAATATCCCAGCATCAAGGTGGTGCTGGATGTTCACCGGGACGCCATTGAGACAGAGGGCGGCTCCCGGATGGCCCCGGTCTGTACCGTGAACGAAAAGCAGGCCGCGCAGGTCATGATCATCTGTGGCTGCGACAACGGCGGCAGCGTGAAACTGCCCAACTGGCGGCAGAATCTCCGCTTTGCCGCCGCGTGGGAGCGGAGCATGGAGGGAATGTACCCCGGCCTCACCCGGCCCGTGCTCTTCAGTTATCGTTTTTATAATCAGGACCTGACCACCGGCAGCCTGCTCATCGAGATCGGCGGGCATGGCAACAACCTCAATGAGGCCCTCTATGCCGGACAGCTGGCAGCACAGGGGCTTGCGGAGGCACTGCTGAATTAAGAACAAGGAACCGTCAGCACCAACGGTGACAGCTTCCTCAGCCGGAGGGAGCTGCAAAGCGGAAGTGCCGGTCAAGCTTGACAAAATGCCGCCAAAGTGATATTTTCTAAAGGTCAAATGCGATGAGCGGGAAAAGTAGCGCGGGCCGGTACGGCCCAGAGAGTGCGGCATCAGCTGAGAGCCGCGCGCGTGCGCCGCGTGAACGAACACCCGGGAGCAGCAAACTGAACGGGGCTTTTGGCCCTCAATAGGTGCGCCGCAGGCCCAGCGTTAGAGGGGCAGCGCTTAGATCAGAAGAGCGCGTGAGCGACCGGACACTTCCGGTAATTCAGGTGGCACCGCGGACATTACAAGACAGCTTGTTCGCCCTGAACTTTCAGGGCAAAGCTGTCTTTTTTCTTTTTGGCTTACCTTCGGGCAGCCCCGACGCTGTCTGGCGGGTCTTTTTGCCGTCATGCTTTGCTTATCTCGCTTGAAATACACCAAGTATTCCTGCACTCAATAAGCTGTGCCTGACAGCAAAAATCCTATGCCAGCCATCGTCTTGGCAGCTCTCAGGCAAGCCGGAACATCCTTTTTATAGATCGAATCTGGAGGAGAAAATATGGAACGCACTGAGATCGTTTCGCTGTACAAGAACACCCCCGCCGATGGTACGGTCGTCACCGTATGCGGCTGGGCAAAGAACATCCGCGACTCCAAGAACATCGGCTTCATCGCCCTGTCGGACGGCGGCTGCTTCAAGACCCTGCAGGTCGTGCTGGAAGCAGGCAAGCTGCCTAACTATGAGCAGGTCATCCACACCGGCCTGTACAGCAGCCTGCGTGTCGTGGGCCGCATCGTGCTGACCCCGCAGGCCAAGCAGCCCTTTGAGCTGAACGCCGACTCTGTCGAAATTCTGGGCGACTGCCCTGCCGACGAGTATCCGCTGCAGAAAAAGAAGATGAGCATGGAGTATCTGCGCACCATGCCCACCCTGCGCCCCCGCACCAACACCTTCAACGCCGCATTCCGCGTCCGCAGCGTGGCCGCTTACGCCATCCACAAGTTCTTCCAGGAGAACGGCTTCGTCTATGCTCATTCTCCGCTGCTGACCGCTTCCGACTGCGAGGGTGCCGGTGAGATGTTCCGCGTCACCACCCTCGACCTGGAGAACGTTCCCAAGAACGAGGACGGCACCGTGGATTACACCAAGGACTTCTTTGGCAAGCCCGTCAACCTGACCGTTTCCGGTCAGCTGGAGGCTGAGGCCATGGCCATGGCTTTCGGCAAGGTATATACCTTCGGTCCCACCTTCCGCGCTGAGAAGAGCTTCACCACCCGCCACGCTGCCGAGTTCTGGATGATTGAGCCGGAGATGGCGTTCTGCGACCTGAACGGCTATATGGACACCGCTGAGGCCATGACCAAGTACGTCATCCGCTATGTGCTGGACAACTGCCCCGATGAGATGGCGTTCTTCAACCAGTTCATCGACAAGGGCCTCATCGAGCGTCTGGAGCTGGTGGCAAACAGCGAGTTTGGCCGCATCAGCTACACCGACGCCATCGAGATCCTGAAGAAGAACAACAAGAAATTCCAGTTCCCCGTGGAGTGGGGCGTGGACATCCAGACTGAGCACGAGCGCTACCTGACTGAGGTGGTGTTCAAGAAGCCTGTCTTCGTCACCGATTACCCGAAGGAGATCAAGAGCTTCTACATGAAGCAGAACCCCGACGGCAAGACCGTGGCCGCAGCCGATATGCTGGTGCCCGGCATCGGCGAGCTCATCGGCGGCAGCCAGCGTGAGGAAGACTACGACAAGCTGGTGGCCCGCATGGATGAGCTGGGTCTGGACAAGTCCAGCTACGACTGGTATCTCAACCTCCGCAAGTTCGGCAGTGTGGAGCACGCAGGCTACGGTCTGGGCTTCGAGCGGATGATCATGTACCTCACGGGCATCCAGAACATCCGTGACGTGCTGCCCTTCCCCCGCACTGCCTACGGTTTCTAAAAGTGTTTCATTAACAGCGCTGAATTGCACCTCGCAAAGATGCTGTTTTGATGCTGTACGATTTTCCTGACTTGCGATAAAAGTCGCCGCCCCGGGCGGCGGCTTTTTTGCTAAGAAAAGGCTTTGTGGTACACTTCACGACATCACGCTGGATGACCTGCAAATTTTCAACAAGGAGAGCGAAACAAGTGGAAAACATTGCCCCGGCTCTGCTGGAATGGTTTTATCAGAATCAGCGCATCCTGCCCTTCCGCACCGACCCCAGCCCCTACCATGTCTGGCTCAGTGAGATCATGCTGCAGCAGACCCGGGTCTCGGCGGCGCTGCCTTATTATGAGCGCTTTCTCGCCGCCCTGCCGGACATCCCGGCGCTGGCCGCCTGCGAGGAAGAAAAGCTCCATAAGCGCTGGGAAGGGCTGGGCTACTACAGCCGGGTGCGCAACCTGCAGAAAGCAGCCCGCATCGTCTGTGAACAGTACGGCGGGCAGCTGCCTGCCGACTACGATGCCCTCCGGGCCCTGCCCGGCATCGGGGACTACACGGCAGGGGCCATCGCGTCCATCAGTTTTGGTCTGGCGGTGCCTGCCGTGGACGGCAATGTGCTGCGGGTGTTCTCCCGGCTCTACAATGACCCCGGCATGATCACCGACCCTAAGGTGAAAAAGGCATTTACGGCCCGGGTCATGGCCCATCAGCCGCCGGATAAGGCGGGCGATTACAATCAGGCCCTTATGGAACTGGGGGCGCTGGTCTGCCTGCCCAACGGCGCGCCCCTTTGTGAACAGTGCCCGCTGGCCGGTCTGTGTCAGGCCCGGGCCGCAGGCACGGCGCTGGAACTGCCCCACAAGGCCCCGCCTAAGGCCCGGAACATCCAGCCGGTGACGGTGGTGCTGGCCGAAGACCCGGAGGGCCGGTTCCTTCTTCAGCAGCGGCCCCAGAAGGGCCTGCTGGCCGGGCTGTGGCAGCCCCTGCTCTGGGAGGGGGAGAGCCTGACCGCAGAGGAGGTCTGCGCCCGGCTGGAAGCGCTGGGCCTTGCCTGCGAAAAGCTGGAGCCACTGCCCGCAGCAAAGCATATCTTCAGCCACATCGAGTGGCGGATGACCGGATATGCAGTCCGGGTCAGCGCCGTTCCTGCCCCGGCGGGCTGTGTCTGGGCCAGCCGGGAACAGATGCAGCAGGAGTACACCCTGCCCGGCGCGTTCAAGGCGTATAAAAAGCGGCTGGGGGTCTGACAAAAGCAAAATTTTGCCTTTTTGGTTGTAATTTTCGTGCATTACGGGTATAATAGTTGCAGAATAGACCGAGCCTGTGCCGCGGAACGACCGCTGATTCAAATAAGCTGGACCGCCGGTTCGACCAAAAAGGAGTGTGCTGAACCTATGAAGAAATCCTGTCTGATCGCTGTTATCGCAACGCTGGCTGCTGTGGCTGGTGCACTGGCCGCTGTGGCTGTTTATCTGCGCCGCCGTGAGAAGGAGCTGGACGAGTACGAGCGCCTGCTGTTTGGCGAGGATACCGCTGCCCCCGCAGGGGACGAGCCTGCCGAGACCGCAGAGGAACCCAAGGCCGAGGAAGATGCTCCCGCCGAGGACGCTGCCGAATAAAACCGCAGGCTGAAACAGAACAGAAACACAAGGGCGCACCGGCAGTCTGAAACAGGCTGTGCCGGTGCGCCTTTTTGCATTGTCCTTATGACATTTTTCGCCTGCGGTTCCTGAGCAGGCGGGCCCTGCATTCTGAGTTCAGAAGGGAGTACATCCTATGAAACGAGTCTTGTTGTGGCTCATCGGCGTTGCGCTGGGCGTTGTGGTGCTGCTGGCGGCGGTGATGGGCGTGAGCTATTCCTTTACATCCGAGGGTGCAAAGCCCGTGTCCGAGGTGCAGTTCGGCGGGCAGGAGCTGGAAGCCAACGGATGGTGCTGGCAGGTGCCCCTGCTGGGTGGTCAGCTGGATAAGGTGTTTTCCAGCCCCCGCACCCTCACGGTGCAGAAACTGGGCGTCCTCTACGAGGCCCACCCGGAGTTCACCCTGCCCGACTGGTACAGCTACGGCCCCCTGACCATCACCGACAGCACCGGCAACGTGGTGTTTGAGGGCACCGCGGCCAACTATGACACCTTCCTTTTCCCGGCCAACGGCGACTATAAGGCCGAGCTGACGGTCTGGCGGCTGCCGGAGACCATGACCGCCGCTCAGTTCGAGGGCGGCAGCACCGGCGGGATACGCCGGAACTCCGGCCTGGAACACCCCGCAAAGCCCACCGGCTGGTATTATTATTTCTTCCGGTTCACGCTGCAGGCCAGCGCGGAGGTAGAGCTTTCTTCCGACCGTGTGGAGCAGGGCGGCGTTGTGGCCGCAGCCCTCACCGGCATGGTGGGCGATACGGCCCCCACAGTGGAGACAGACCTTGGCAATGTCCAGTGCGTCCGGCTGGGCAGCGGCTGGCGGGCCTACATCCCGGCGGCCTATAATGCCTCGGCCGGTGCCCATGAGGTGAACATTACCGTGGGCGGCGAGACCGTCACCAGAAGCATCACCGTCATCCCGAAGGATTTCGGCACTGTCGAAGTGGAGGCCGAGCCGGATGTCGGCGAAGCCGCCAGCACCGAGTTCCGGAACGCCATCTGGCCCCTCTATGAGCAGCCTGCCCGGGAAAAGCTGTGGAGCGGCGGTTTCGTCTGCCCGGCAGAGGACTACATGACCCTTGTGGATTTCGGTCAGGTGAAAGTGACCGGCGGCAAACAGGGGAGCAAATCGAACTCCACGAAGCTCTATACCATCCCGGGCGCAGTCTGCCGCGCCCCGGCCAACGGTGTGGTGGTCTTTGCGGGCAATCTTGCCCTCACCGGCAATACGGTGGTCATCGACCATGGCTGCGGGCTGCGCAGCTATCTCTACGGGCTGGATGCAGTCTCAGTGAGCACCGGACAGACTGTGGAAAAGGGGCAGGCCGTGGGCGCTCTGGGGGAAGAGATGACCATGGACTTCAAGCTGGGAAGCAAGAGCATTGACCCGTGGCTGCTGTTCAAGACCAGCGGAGGGCTGTTCTGGAAAGAAAACGGGTAAGTCTCTCTGCATATCTTGCTGGTGGGGGATGCGGGCGCGAGTTTTTTCTTTGTAGTAAAGGAAAAGGCATCTCCCGCTACAGGCGGGCGCAGCCGTCAATCTTACAGACAAAAGCAATCTCACCTTCGCGCCAGCGAAAAATAGTGCAGAAAGACCGGAACCCTTTCAGAGCCAAAGCGGCTCAAAAAGGGCTCCGGTCTTCTGTTTTGCGCTGTTTCTTTTTACAGCTTCAGGATATCAGGAGATGGCGTCTACATCCCACTTCATCTGGACGGCATCCGCACCCTCCAGCTGGATGTGGAGCGCACCGGCGTTGTCCATTACCTGCTCCGGCGTCCGTGCGCCGCACAGGACGTGGAGGCCGGGGATCATCCGGGCCGTCAGGGCGATGACCAGCTGAGCCTTGGTGCAGTGGTATTTCTCGCAGAGGTTAGTCCAGCTGTCCAGCAGCTGGATGGCCTGCGCCCGGCGGGCAGGCTGGAAGTTGGGGTTGGAGTTCCGGGTGCTGCCCTCGGGGTAGGTGGTGTCCATGGTCACTTTGCCGGTGAGCAGGCCCTGCTCCAGCGGAGAATAGGCCTGAATGGACACGCCCAGCTCCTTGCAGGTGGGCAGCAGCTGCTTCTCGATGCGGCGGGTCAGCAGGCTGTACTTTTCCTGAATGACGTCCAGCTGGCCGTACTTGCAGTAACCCCGGATGAAATCGGCGGTGGTGTTGGAAGCGCCGATGGCCCGGATCTTGCCCTGCTCTTTCAGCTTCATCATGGCTTCCACCGTCTCTTCCAGCGGGAAGAGGTTCAGGTCAGGAGTCTGCCAGTGGGTGTAGAGCAAGTCCAGATGGTCGGTGCCCAGACGGCGCAGGCTGTCTTCCACATCCTCCACGATGCTCTTGGCGGACAGGTCACGGTAGACCGTCACGCCGTCCACCACCTTGTGGAGCACAGGGGTCTTGTGCCGCCATTCCAGACCGCACTTGGTGGAAAGGATGACCTTGTCCCGGTCGATGTGGCGCAGGGCCTCGCCCACGACTTCCTCACTGTGGTAAAGGCCGTAGATGGGGGCGGTGTCCACCCAGACGATGCCCTGCTCCACAGCAGTTTCGATGGCTTTCACCGAAAGGGCGTCGTCGTTGTCGCCCCACCAGCTGCCGCCGCCGATGGCCCAGGTGCCCAGCCCCAGAAAAGGAGCGGACAGGCCGCTTTTGCCGATGTTGATGTTCTGCATATACTTACCCTCCGTGCCAGTAGTGTTCCCCGCAATGGAAACACCTCATTCAATCTCTGGCATTCTTTGTTGTGTTTTTCATCATGATCTATAAAAAAGAGAGCTGCGCGCCGGGAAAGCCCCGTACCGCAGCTCTCTTCTTACAGCTTAGATATTGCCGAACTCGCTCAGTTTCAACGTCTCGTTGTGGGTCTCGGCCCAGCGGATGGCCCAGTCAGAGGTGAACAGGAGCAGGCGGTTGCCTTTCATGTCCTCCACAGCCTTGGTGTCGCTGGTCAGGTCGAGGTCCCGCAGCACATAGGTGTCGGGGTCGTTCTGGATCCACCGCAGCTGCTCAAAGGGGAGCTGCTGCATCCGGATCTCCACGTTGTACTCGGTGTTCAGGCGGTACTCCAGCACTTCCAGCTGCAGCACGCCGACCACGCCGACCACGACCTCTTCCATACCGCCGCCCACTTCGCGGAAGATCTGGATAGCGCCCTCCTGGGCGATCTGCTCCATACCCTTCACGAACTGTTTGCGCTTCATGGTGTCCTTCTGCTCGATGCGGGCAAAGTGCTCGGGAGAGAAGGTAGGGATGCCGGCGAACTGGACTTTCTTCTTGCCGGTGCACAGAGTGTCACCGATGGAGAAGATGCCCGGGTCGAACAGGCCGATAATATCGCCTGCATAGGCCTCGTCCACAATGGCGCGGTCCTGCGCCATCAGCTGGGTGCCGGTGGCCAGCTTGATGTTCTTGCCCTCCTGCACATGG
>DCCL01000009.1:1753-4524 GCA_002313795.1 Faecalibacterium prausnitzii | reverse complement strand
TACAGCCTGCTGCTGATGCAGTTCACCGAGGGTACGGATATGAGCAGCGCGCTGGTCAAGGTGTCCAACAAGCTGGACCAGGCCAAGAGCGACCTGCCAAGCAGCTGCCTGACGCCTTCCATTATTGAATACAGCCTGAACATGAACGCCTTCATGACCGTGGCCGTCAGCCGGGAGGGCAGCGATGTCTATGCGCTGTCGGATCTGGTCAAGGATACGCTGGTGCCCTACGTCCAGCGCAAAGGCGGTGTGTCCAGTGTGTCTTCCAACGGTCTGATCGAGAAGATGGTGCAGGTGCAGCTCAGTCAGGAGAAGATCGACGCCATCAACGAAAAGCTGCTGGAAGTCATCGACAGCCAGCTGACCGATGCCCGCAAGCAGCTGGAAAGCGCTCAGGCGCAGATCGAGGCCGGCAAACGCCAGTATAACGAGCAGTACGACAACTACGCCAAGATCGTGGCCAACACCGCCATGGGCGAGCTGACCGACAGCGTCGGCACCGCAGTGGACGTTGTGCGCCAGCAGGCACAGGCACTGCTGGAAAGCGTCAACCAGCTCATTGCCATCGTCAAGGAGCCGGAGATCCAGCAGGCGCTGGTCGAAGTACAGCAGGGCCTGCAGCGTGTCATTGACAAGTTCAACGATACCGGCATGAAGGACATCGACTCCTTGATCGAGATCGTGGCGGAACTGCGTGATATCACCGATAAACTGACCCATGCTCTGCAGAAACTGCAGGAGCGCCTGAACACCGAGGGCGGCAGCGAGGGCAGCACGGCCGAAGATCTGGCCAACGAGCTGCAGCTGCAGGAAAGCCTGAATGTGGTCTACAACACGCTGGAAAGCACCATCAAGGCCATGGACGATGTGCCCGGCCTGATGAGCACCTTCTCCAATGCACTGGGCAGCTACTCTAAGCAGCAGCTGGATGCTTACATGCAGTTTACCGAAGCACGCGAGATGCTGCGGGATTACGAAGAACAGCTGCAGGACGCCCGCGACCAGTATGAGGAAGCCAAAACCAAGGCGCTGGAGATGTCGGACGTCTCCAAGCAGCTGGACATTGACACGCTGGCGAACCTCATCTATGCGCAGAACTTCTCCATGCCGGCCGGCTATGTGCAGGATGCGGACAGCAACTCCTGGCTGCTGAAGGTCGGTGAGGAATACGACAGTGTGGACGATATCTCCGGCGCATTGCTGCTGCATGTGGAAGGCTTTGGCGATGTGCGCCTGTCCGATGTGGCGGATGTGGAAGTTATCGACAATGCCGAGGCCAGTTACACCCGCCTGAACGGCGAGCGCGCAGCCGTGCTGCAGATCTACAAGAACGATACCGCCAGCGCCAGCGACGTGTCCGACAACTGTCTGGAAGCGTTCAGTGAGCTGGAGGCCCAGTACGACGGCCTGCACATTGTGGTGCTGTCCAACCAGGGCAACTATATCACCATCATCATCAAGAGCATCCTCACCAGTATGCTGGTGGGTGCCGCACTGGCCATTATTGTGCTGGCCATCTTCCTGAAGGACCTCAAGCCTACGCTGGTCGTCGGCATCAGCATCCCGCTGTCTGTGCTGTTCGCGGTGGTGCTCATGTACTTCACCGGCCTGGATATGAACGTCATGACGCTGGCAGGCCTGTCGCTGGGCATTGGTATGCTGGTGGATAACTCGGTCGTTGTCATCGAGAACATCTACCGCCTGCGCAGCCGCGGCGTGCCGGCCGCACGTGCGGCTGTGCAGGGCACAAAGCAGGTAGGCATGTCGGTCGTGGCCTCTACCCTCACCTCGGTGTGCGTCTTCCTGCCGGTGGTGTTCTCTTCCAGCATCGTGCGCAGCCTGCTGCAGCCCATGTCCATGTGCATCGGCTACTGCCTGGCGGCGTCCCTCATCGTGGCTGTCACGGTGGTCCCGGCGGCAGCCTCTACCGTGCTGAAAAAGGCCGAGCCGAAGCGGCTGGGCTGGTTTGAAAAGATCCAGAATGCTTATGGTCATAGCCTGGAATGGTGCCTGCAGCACCGCGCACTGCCGCTGATCGCCGCCATTGCACTGCTGGCGTTCAGTGCCTGGCAGGTGGCCTCCATGGGCATTGAACTGCTGCCCACCATTACCAGCAACGAAGCTTCTATCACCGTTTCCACCGCCGAAGGCCTGAGCAAGGAGGATTCCTATGCGGTGGCCGGCAAGGTCGTGGAAGCCGTGATGGGTGTGGACAATGTGGAAGAAGTGGGCATTACCACGGATACCCGTGTGGCCGGCATGGACATCGGCCAGCTGGGCCTGCCCTCCACCATTACTGATCTGCTGAGCGCGGCCAACAGCTACGGCACCTACAAGGTGAACGTCATGCTGAAAGAGGACCTCTCCTCTTCTCAGATCGAGACAGCCCGCCAGGCCATGGAAGATGCCGTGGCTACGGTGGATAACTGCACGGCGACTGTGGAGATCGCCGGAATGCAGGAGCTGACCAGCCAGCTGGCCAGCGGCCTGTCCGTCAAGATCTACGGTGCAGATGCCAACACCCTGACCGAGCTGTCGGAGAAGGTCGTGGATATCGTCAACGACACCGAGGGCTTTGCCAATGCGACCAACGGCCTGGGTGCAGGCGATGCCACCATCAACCTGCAGATCGACCGCGACAAGGTGCGTGCCTACGGCCTGACCGTGGCGCAGGTCTACCAGCAGATCGCTTCTGACCTGACCACCACCGCCACCGCTGAGACCCCCGTCACCGTGGACGGCACCACCATGAAGGTGCAGATCAGCGATAA
>DCCL01000009.1:0-1741 GCA_002313795.1 Faecalibacterium prausnitzii | reverse complement strand
GACCCCGTGACCAAGGAAAACATGATGGATATGACCTTTGAGACCAGCGTCATGTCAGCGGACGGCACCACGGCCACCGGCACCTGCACGCTGGCCGATATCGCCACCTGGACCACTGGCAGCGCACCGGATTCCATCACCAGCGAGAACCAGACCGAGTACGTGACCGTAACGGCGGATACGCTGGATGGCTACAACACCACCGTGCAGGCCCGCGAGCTGCAGAAGAAACTGGATGAGTTTGCAGCCAGCAGCGAGATGCCGGAGGGCTGCAGCTTCTCCATGGGCGGCGAGAGCGAGACCGTGGACTTCATGGTCAAGGAGATGGTCCAGTGGATGGCCCTGGCCCTGCCCTTCGTCTACCTCGTTATGGTGGCGCAGTTCCAGAGCCTGCTCTCCCCCTTCATCGTGCTGTTCACGGTGCCGCTGGCCTTTACCGGCGGCCTGCTGGGCCTGATGTTCACCGGCCAGCAGCTGACCATGATCTCCCTGATGGGCTTCATCGTGCTGATGGGCACCGTCGTCAACAACGGCATCGTCTTTGTGGACTACGCCAACCAGCTGCGCATGGGTGGTCTGGAGCGCCGCGCTGCGCTGGTAGCCACCGGCAAGACCCGTATGCGCCCCATCCTGATGACCACCCTGACCACCGTGCTGGCCATGCTGCAGATGGTGTTCAGCGATGATATGGCAAGCCAGCTCATGAGCGGCATGGCCATCGTCATCATCTGCGGCCTGAGCTACGCCACCCTGATGACCCTGTATATCGTGCCCATCCTGTACGATATCCTGTTCCGGAAGCCGCCGCTGAACGTGGATGTCGGCAGTGACGACGACCTGGATGATATCCCGGATGACGCTGCCGAATTCATTGCAGCGCAGGGCACTGCACAGGCATAAAACTGAATCATAGAACAATGGGCTGTTGCAAAACTCCTTCCGACATCGCTGACGCGATGCCACCTCCCTCTCAGAGGGAGGCTTCACAGCTGACCGTCACGTTCAGGCTCCCTCCCTGAGGGAGCTGGCGCGGCGAAGCCGTGACGGAGGGAGTTGTTGCAGCAGCTCTTTTTTGCGTCCGCGTTTTTCTGCACTCTTCATGAAATTCACAAAAAATCCCTCGAAAAATTGGATGCAAATTCTAAAACGTTTCCTACACAGACATGCAAAACTGTGATATAATCATAAATACAGTAGAAATACGGGGGCGGTCTGCCCTGCCGTATCTCCAAAAATTCCTGAGGAGGCGAGGTCCAATGGCACAGATCCGCTCAAAGCCCTTCGGTGTGACCAAGGAGGGCGCTAATGTCACCGAATACATCCTTTCCAACTCCGGGGGATTTTCGGTCAGCGTGCTGGACTACGGCTGTGTGATCAAAAACATCATCGTCCCGGCCAAAAACGGCCCGGTGGACGTGGTCGTGGGGCACGACACCATGGCGGACTACGAGAATGATTTCACGTCCCCCAGCAGCACCTGCTGCGGTGCATTTGTGGGCCGCTATGCCAACCGCATCGAAAATGCGACCTTCAGTGTGGGCGGGCGCACCTACCAGCTGGAAGCCAACAGCGGCCCGAACCACCTGCACGGCTGCTTCAACCGCAAGCTGTACCGGGTCAAGTCCTTCGGGGATACGCTGCTGATGGAGGCAGAAAGCCCGGACGGCGAGGATGGCTTCCCTGGCAACCTCAAGATCGCGGTGCGCTATACGCTCACCGAAGATAATACCTTCCGCATGGA
>DCCL01000013.1 GCA_002313795.1 Faecalibacterium prausnitzii | reverse complement strand
TACGTCGCAAATTTTCTTGCAGAAAAAGGCGTGACTGATGTATTTTCAGTTGTAGGCGGCGGTGCCATGCACCTGAATGACGCTCTGGGCCACCACGAAAAGCTGCATGTGACCTACAATCACCATGAGCAGGCGTGCGCCATGGCTGCAGAAGCATATGCACGGCTGGAAAATAAGATCGCAGCGGTCTGCGTGACCACCGGCCCGGGCGGCACAAACGCCCTGACGGGTGTCGTGGGCGGATGGCTGGACAGCATCCCGATGTTCATTATCAGCGGTCAGGTGCGCTATGATACCACCGCCCGCTATGCACTGCCCTATACGGGAACACAGCTTCGTGCGATGGGCGATCAGGAATATGACATCGTTAAATCGGTCAGCAATATGACCAAATATGCGACCATGATCGAAGACCCGAAGCAGATCCGCTACGCGCTGGAAAAAGCATGGCATCTGGCAACAACGGGTCGGCCCGGCCCGGTGTGGCTGGATATTCCGGTCAACTATCAGGGCGGATACATTGAGACCGACGAGCTGGAGGGCTACGACCCGGCAGAGGATGACGCAAAGCTTCCGCCGCCGGTGGAGGATGCTACCATTCAGACGGTGCTGGAGAAGATCAAAAATGCAAAACGTCCGGTGTTCCACGCAGGCTATGGCATCCGGCTCTCCGGCGGTTATGAGGCGTTCCGTTCTGTGGCGGAAAAACTGAATATCCCCATTGTTACATACTGGAATGCAGTGGACCTCATCGAGGATGACAACCCGCTTTACTGTGGCCGTGCTGGCAACATGGGCGACCGTCCGGGCAACTGGGCTATCCAGAATGCAGATCTGATCCTCGCAGTGGGCACCCGCATCTCCATCCGGCAGGTGGGTTATAACTGGAAGACCTGGGCGCGTGCCGCAGAGGTCATCATGGTGGACATTGACCCGGCAGAGATGAAGAAGCCGACCCTTCACGTCGAGATGCCCATCTGGGCCGATGCAAAAGATTTCCTGACCAAGCTGGATGCTGCTGCTGTCGCACCCGTGAACAAGGGCGGTGAGTGGCTTGCGACCTGCCAGCGCTGGAAGAAGGAGTATCCGGCGGTCCTGCCCCGTCAGTGGGAGGAGAACGGCGAAACTGCCAATGTGTACGCATTCGTGCGGTATCTGAGCAGCCAGCTGCCGGAAAACAGCCTGACCGCTGTTTCCAATGGTGCCTGTTGCGTCGTGGGCAATCAGGCTTACGTTATCCAGAAGGGAAGTCGGATGGCCAACAACAGCGCCATCGCCAGTATGGGTTATGGTCTGCCTGCGGCCATCGGCACCTGCATCGGCGGAGGCCGCAGAACGACCATCTGCCTGGAGGGCGACGGCTCTATCATGATGAATCTGCAGGAGCTGCAGACGATCCTCACCAACCATCTGCCCATTAAGATCTTCCTTGTGAACAACAACGGATATCATTCCATCCGCCTGACCCAGAACAATCTGTTCAAGGATCACTGTAAGGTCGGCATCGGCCCGGAGAGCGGCGACCTTTCCTTCCCGAAGTTCGAAAAGCTGGCACAGGCTTTCGGCTATCCGTATCTCAGTGCACACAGCAACGCCGAGATGAAAGAGGCGGTCAACAAGGCTCTGGCAATGGATGGCGCAGTATTCTGTGAGATCTTCACCGATACAAAACAGGTCTGGGAGCCCAAGAGCAGTACCAAGCGTCTGCCCGATGGCACGCTGGTCAGCCCGCCGCTGGAAGATCTGGCTCCGTTCCTGCCGCGTGAGGAACTGAAAAAACAGATGTTCATCCCTCTGATGCCGGAAGTGTAAATCATGAAAAATAATATTCAACGAAATATTCAAACTGCAGTCGTGACCGGCCCCACCGGCGCGATCGGCATTGCTCTGTGCGAGAAACTGCTCCGGGAAAATGTAACGGTCTATGCAGTGTGCCGCCCCGGCAGTCCCCGAATCGAGGCA
This sequence comes from Faecalibacterium prausnitzii, assembly GCA_002313795.1. Lineage (GTDB taxonomy): Bacteria > Bacillota > Clostridia > Oscillospirales > Ruminococcaceae > Faecalibacterium > Faecalibacterium prausnitzii_L. Next base: position 3,425 of record DCCL01000013.1, on the reverse strand, counting down.
CTGCCCAAGGCGGAGAAGCTTCATGTGGTGGAGTGCGATGCAAAGGAACTTTCGGCTCTTCCCCAGAAAATGGAGGGCATCCGCGCAGATGCATTTTTCCATTTTGCGTGGGCTCATACCATTGGGCAGGGCCGGAATGATATGCCCGCACAGATCGAAAACATCCAGAGCACGATCGATGCCATCCGCGCCGCAAAAGTGCTGGGCTGTCAGATCTTTCTTGGGGCAGGCAGTCAGGCCGAGTATGGCCGTGTGGAGGGGATGCTGAGAAGTGACACTCCGGCTTTCCCTGAGAATGGCTACGGCATGGCCAAGCTTTGTGCCGGACAGATGAGCCGTGTGGAGGCAAAAACACTGGGCATCGGCCATGTGTGGCTCCGCATTCTGTCGGTCTACGGCCCACACGACGGCCCGATGACCATGATCTCCGGGACGATCCGGAAACTGCTCGCAGGCGAAAAGCCAGCACTGACGGCAGGTACGCAGCGCTGGGATTACCTGTATTCGGGCGACGCCGCAGATGCATTCTATCTGGCGGTCTGCCATGGCAGGAATGGGGCAGTGTATCCGCTGGGCAGCGGTCAGGCAATGCCTCTGAAGGATTATATTTTCCAGATGCGGGATGCCATCGACCCGGCTCTTCCGCTAGGATTAGGAGAAGTGCCCTATGGCCCGCTTCAGGTGATGCACCTGCAGGCAGATATCTCTGCATTACAGGCTGATACCGGATTTGAACCCCGGACGTCCTTCTCGGAGGGCATCCGTGAAACGATCGACTGGGTAAAAAAGGAACAGGAGAAACAATGAGAAAAACGATTTCGGTGATGATCCCTTGCTACAACGAGGAGGAAAACGCCCGTCCCATCTACGAAGCAGTCCGTGATGAGATTTTAAAAGAGCTGCCGGAGTATAACTATGAGATCCTGTTCATTGATAACAAGAGTCAGGATCACACCCGCGAGATCATCACGCAGATCTGTGCAGAGGATAAGAACGTCAAGGCCATTTTCAACGCCAAGAATTTTGGCCAGTTCAACAGCCCTTACTACGGTATCCTGAACACATCGGGTGACTGCACCATCACGATTTGCGCCGACTTTCAGGACCCTGTGGAGCTCATCCCCACTTTTGTGCACGAATGGGAAAAAGGCTATAAGATCGTCATCGGACGCAAGACCAAGAGCAAAGAGAGCCCGCTCATGTATTTCCTGCGGAGCTGTTACTACAAGCTCATTAAGAAGATGAGCAGCGTGGAGCAGATCGAGCAGTTCACCGGTTTTGGTCTCTATGATAAGAGCTTTGTCCAGACGCTGCGCGACTTGAAAGACCCGACGCCCTTCATTCGCGGCATCGTGGCAGAGCTTGGCCCTGAGCGCAAGGAGATCGAGTACACGCAGCCGCAGCGCCGTGCCGGCAAAACACATAACAACTGGTACAGCTTGTATGATGCCGCGATGCTCAGTTTTACCAGCTACACCAAGGTCGGGATGCGGCTGGCGACCTTTGCAGGCTTTGCGATTTCGGCACTGAGCTTTCTGGCTGCGCTGGGCTTCCTGATCGCAAAGCTCGTTGCATGGAATCACTTCTCGGCAGGCTATGCACACATCATCATCGCAGTGTTCTTTATGGGCGGCATTCAGCTGGCATTCCTCGGCTTTATGGGTGAGTACATCATGGCGATGAATACCCGTATCATGAACCGTCCTCTGGTCGTGGAGGAGCGCCGCCTGAACTTCGACAAAGACACTGAAGTGTCTCCGGAAGAAGTCCGGAGCAGCACAAAGGAACCCGCGACAGTCTGATAAAGACTGCTCTCTGAGTCTCCTGATAGACAGCCTGCTTTACAATTCAGAGAAAACTGCGGAATTGATTATTTCCGAGGAAATGACAAAAAAGAAAATTTGAAGAATCTGGTCAGGTGTTCTCAAAATTATCAGAGAAAATATTGACAAACCAACGCGATTGTAGTAATATGAGGCTACAAACATTAACCGCTCAGCTGTACCTGTCCGGGGAGGCTGTAGCAATGAGAGGAGACTTATATTATGAAAAAGACTTATGAAGCACCCGTTACCGAGATCGTGACCTTTGAGGCTGCTGATGTGATCACCACCAGCGTGGCTACCGACTACAACTACGACAGCAATGGCAATCGTGTTGGTCCTGCAACCCGTTGATAGTCTTTGATTGACGACTGGCAGATTCCTAAAGAACAGAAAGGCAGACGGTTTTCCTGACCCGTCTGCCTTTTTTCGGTAATGGGAGGTTTATTAGTGGGCTTGAACCGATTCTGGGCCAGACTGGCAGGAGTGCCGCTCTGGATTGAAGTACGCTGGCCGTATACGGTGCAGCTGTTCGAAAATTATCGCATTGACCCCACAGCAGAAGACCGTGAGCAGTATTGCGCTCTGCTGGGCTGTGAAGAGCCGCTGCGTGTCAGCGACGCGGAGATCCAGCGGGAGCAGGGTGAGCTGATAACGTTTCAGGAAGATTATCTGGAAAGTCTGGCCATCTACCGCAAAATTTGCGAAAAGCTTCTGCCGCTGGATATACTGCTGTTCCATTGCTCTGCGCTGGAAATGGATGGCCGTGCATACCTTTTTACGGCACCCAGCGGCACGGGCAAATCGACCCATGCGGCGCTCTGGCGCAAAGTGTTCGGAGAGCGGGTGCGGATGATAAACGACGATAAACCGCTGCTCCGGCGGGAGAAGGATGGCAGCTGGCGGGTGTTCGGCACGCCCTACGGCGGAAAGGATAACCTGCAGGCAAATATCAGTCAGACCGTGAAAGGCATCGTGCTTCTGGAACGGGGGGCAGAAAACCGCATCACGCCGGTGTCAGCGCGGGATGCATACCCCAGACTGTTTGCGCAGACCTATAAAGATACACAGGCCCCGGAGGCTCTGCTGCACACTATGGACTTGGTGGGCTCGCTGGCAAAGCTGCCGGTGTTCCGGCTGGAGTGCACTATTTCTGAGCAGGCGGTGCAGGTAGCTTATGATATGCTGAAAGGAGAAGCAGAATGAAGCTGAAAGAAGGATTCATGCTCCATACCGTAAACGGAGAGCATATGGTGGTGGCTGCGGGCAAGGCCGCGGCAGGATTTCACGGTCTCGTGCGGAATAACGAGACAGCAAATTTTGTTTATACAAAGCTTCTGAAGGAGACGACTCCGGAAGATATCGCAAAAGCACTCTGTGAGGAGTACGACGTGTCATTCGAAAAGGCGCTGGCCGATGTGCAGGCTCTGGTGCAGAAGCTGGATGCTGCCGGAATGCTGGACAAATGATGCAGCCAGAATACAGCAGTTATGCACAGGAGCTGAAGGCAGGCCATGCGCTCATTGCACAGACGGTGGGCGACAGCATGAAGCCGCTGCTCCGGCAGGGAGAAACGCAGGTGGTGCTGGTGCCCCTGAATGG
>DCCL01000063.1:2417-2585 GCA_002313795.1 Faecalibacterium prausnitzii | reverse complement strand
AGACCCCTTGAAGACTACAAGGTCGATAGGCACGATGTGTAAGTGGAGCGATCCATTCAGCAAGAGTGTACTAATAGGTCGAGGGCTTGACCACAATTCGCTTGAGACTCTGGTAAGTCAACGAAAAAATGTCAGCAGTGATTATTCAGTTTTGAAGGCACGTCCTTC
>DCCL01000063.1:0-2308 GCA_002313795.1 Faecalibacterium prausnitzii | reverse complement strand
AGTCATATGGTCGGTGACGATGACGGTGAGGTTCCACCTGTTCCCATTCCGAACACAGAAGTTAAGCTCACTCGTGCCCAAGATAGTTAGCTGGAAACGGCTTGTGAAAATAGGTAGCCGCCGACTTGATTAAAAGCCCTCGAGGATTTTCCTCGGGGGCTTTTGTTGTAAACCGAAATGGGGAGAGAGTATCATGGAGCTTTTACCGATTGAAACACCTCGGCTGCTGCTGCGCCAATTCTCAGAGGGGAACGCAGAAGATGTATTTGCGATTTTGTCCGATGAGCAGACAACGCTGGACTGCGGGGGCTATCATGCTTTTGATGAGATGGATGAGGGGTATCACCGCCTAATGCAGAAGTTTGCAGCGCAGACGCGGTACAGTATCATCTGCAAAGGGACAGGCCGTGTGATCGGCATGATATCTATGATGGATGCGGAGCGTGCGGTGCCCGGCTGGGAGCTGGGCATTGAGATAGCTCCGGATGCCCGGAGAAAGGGATATGCACAGGAGGCACTGAGTGCTGTTGTCCGGGCTTATTTTGAGAAGACGGATACCGTTCTGTTCACTGGCGGGCACTACGATTATAATACAGCATCCGGCGAACTGCTGAAAAAATTGGGATTCCGATATGAGGGAACAGCGCACAAAGCAATGCGCCATGCAGAGCGCGGCCCCATAGATCTGGTCTGTTACTATCTGGAAAAAGAAATGCTGAAGAAAACGTGGCAGGAGCTGTCGAAGGAATTTACAGAAAATTCATTCAATAACCGGCTAAAATTCACCATCTGATTTGACGGGATGCGGCTTTTGGTGTATCATATATTTATCTATGAATATGCATTTCCGGGCCTGCGGCAGTCCTGATTTTTTGAAAGTACGGGGCTGCAGGGAAGAAGACAAAAAACTTGTTCTGGGGCAGGCGTTTCGGATATTTGTTAGTTTGAAGAATCATGAGGTGTGACCAATGTCCTTAGCTGAAAAACTCTTTGGCAGCTTCTCTGACCGGGAACTGAAAAAGATCAACCCCATCACCAAACAGGTGCTGGCACTGGAAAATAAATATCAGGCAATGTCGGATGCAGAGCTGCAGGCGCAGACCCCTGCGCTGAAACAGCAGTTGGCCAATGGCAAAACGCTGGATGATATCCTGCCGGATGCCTTTGCTGTCTGCCGGGAGGCTGCATGGCGTGTGCTGGGAATGAAGCATTTCCCGGTGCAGGTCACCGGTGGTATCGCCCTGCACCGGGGCGACATCGCAGAGATGCAGACCGGTGAAGGCAAGACCCTTGTGGCAACTCTGCCGGCTTACCTGAATGCACTGACCGGCGAGGGCGTCCATATCGTCACCGTCAACGATTACCTGGCCAAGCGCGACAGCGAGTGGATGGGCAAACTTTACCGCTGGCTGGGCCTGACCGTCGGTTTGATCGTACAGGGCATCGACGGCGACGCCCGCCGCGCTGCCTACAACGCCGATATTACTTACGGCACCAACAACGAGTTCGGCTTTGACTATCTGCGCGACAACATGGTGACCTATAAAGACAACATGGTGCAGCGCGGCCATACCTATGCCATCGTCGATGAGGTGGACTCCATCCTGATCGATGAGGCCCGTACGCCGCTTATTATTTCCGGCCGCGGTGAGGATTCCTCCAGCCTGTATACGCAGGTAGACCGTTTCGTCCGCACCCTGAAAAAGAGCGTTGTGGTCGAGCTGGAAGATAAGATGGAGGCCGATGAGCAGGCCGACGGCGATTACGTCGTAGACGAGAAGCACAAGACCTGCACCCTGACCGCCAAGGGCATCAAGAAGGCAGAAGAGTACTTCAAGATCGATAACCTGGCTGCCACAGAGAATATGACACTGGCCCACCACATCGACCAGGCCATCAAGGCTTACGGCGTGATGCAGCGTGATATTGATTACGTTGTGAAAGACGGCGAAGTCATCATCGTGGATGAGTTCACCGGTCGTCTGATGATCGGCCGCCGCTACAACGAGGGCTTGCATCAGGCCATCGAGGCCAAGGAAGGCGTGAAGATCGCTGCTGAAAGCAAGACGCTGGCGACCATCACCTTCCAGAATTACTTCCGTATGTATAAGAAGCTGGCCGGTATGACCGGTACTGCTAAGACGGAGGCCACCGAGTTCACCGAGATCTACGGCCTGAACATCGTCACGGTGCCCACCAATCGTCCCAATATCCGCAAGGACTATCCGGACGCTATCTACAAGACCATGAACGGCAAGTACAATGCCGTCATCAAGCAGGTCATGGAGTGCCACAAGAACGGCCAGCC
>DCCL01000290.1 GCA_002313795.1 Faecalibacterium prausnitzii | reverse complement strand
AACAACCTCCTATCGCAAATCAAAAATTCATTGCAACATCAAAATAGCATATTTGCGATATGCAATTCAACGCTGTTGCTGTTGCATTAAAAAGTTGAATTGCTATAAGCTTTTCTCATCAGAAGTCAAACATCCCTGCGGGCTTCTTGTCCGGCTTCTTGGTATCGGTGTAGGTGGTAGCAGTAGCGTAGTCCACATCGTTGATGGGCCAGGTGGGCTGCTTGCCCTCATAGACCTCCTGCACGCCCATTGCTGCAAAGTAGCTTGCGCGGTGGGCAGCCTCAGTGGTGTTGCCGCCAATGTGGGGGTAGATAATGACATTGTCCAGGCTCAGCAGGGGGAAGTTGGGGTCAACCGGCTCCTGCTTGATGGCGTCCAGACCAGCACCTGCGATGGTGCCGTTCTTGCAGGCCTCATACAGGGCATCCTCGTCCACGCAGCCGCCGCGGGCGGTGTTGATGAGGAAAGCGGTGGGCTTCATCTTGGCCAGAGTCTCCTTGTTAATCATGTTGTGGGTCAGCGGAGTGTTGGGGGTGTGGACAGAGACGTAATCACTCTCGGTGAAGATGCGATCCAGATCGCGTACCACCTCAACGCCGTCCGGGAAATCCTTGGCGGGCTTGAAGGGGTCGTAGGCCAGCACATTCATCTCCATAGCCAGAGCGCGCTTTGCCAGACGGCTGCCGATGTTGCCGCAGCCGATGATACCCACGGTCTTGCCGCTCAGGGTGTTCTTGCGGACCTTGAGCTTGGCCTTGTAGAAGTCGGTTACCCAAGTCTTGTGCAGCACGGTGACGTTGCGGCTGCACTCCAGCATCAACAGCAGAGCAGTCTCAGCCACAGAGGTGGAGTTTGCCACCGGAGCATACAGAGCCTGCACGCCGTTGTCGTGGCAAGCCTTGACGTCCAGTGCGTCGAAGCCTGCGCCGTGACGGACGATAACCTTCAGGTTGGGGTTGGACTCGATGACCTCACGGGTGATGGGAGTGATGCGGACGATCATGGCGTCGGGCTGGTACTCCTTCATGTCGGCCAGAACGTCTGCGGTCTCAAAACCGCGGCCCTCGATGATGGTGTGGCCTGCATCTTCCAGCAGCTTGCGGCCTTCAGACATGATCTCCTGCGGCAGTAAAATTTTCCAAGGCATAATATAATTTCCTCCATAAATTTTTTCAGATATATGGTCGTTATCAGTTCCACCCCATCAAGCGCTCAGGGGTCTTGCACATCATTTGCAACAGTTCCTCATCACTGAATCCCTGTTCACGCAGAGCTCCAGCGAACATCGCCATGCCCTCATCAGGATAAGGCGACTTCATCTGGCCAAAGTCCGTGCTAAGAAGGACATTTTCACAGCCGATGGTTCGAATCTGCTCAGCAATCATCTCTGCCGGAGTGCGGTTATAATAGATAGTAAAATAGCAATATTCTACTATACTGCCAAGGGCAACAGCTTCTTTGAGTTGTTCCGTCGTATACCGGTTGGATGGCAAATCAGCGTGCGTTACCAGCAGCTGACAGCCATACTTGACCGCCTCGCGTAGCACTGACATTCCCTCGTCTGCGCCAATATGTCCGGTTGCTACGATCATATGGTATTTTCCAGCCATCCTGAGCACTTCAACAGCCTCAGGCAGGAGCTCACCTTTGTCATCCAGAACGGAAATGAACTTAGACAAATCCATATCAGGATGCTTGGCCATATGGAATGCCTGATAGGTACGAGAATCTATCGTAGGGAACCAGACGATCTTACCGCCCGTCTGCGCACACACCTCAACGGCGCGAGGATTCAGCCCACCGACTGCATGATTCAGAGTGACACCTCCACCAATGTGGAGACCGGGATTCCGTTTTTCCAACAGAGATGCCCGTGCGCCGGTATCTCCGTGGTGAGCCTTAATGACACAGCCCTTCATACCGGCAGCGATAAGTCGCCGGGCAATCTCATCATCATCAAACCTGCGGGCCACGATATCCGGTGCCGGATGCAGATGGCAATCATAGGTTTCTTCCGGAAAATTATGCATTGAGATTCAACGCTCCTCTTAATCAGTACGGCAGGAAAATCGGAATCAGGACTGCAACGACAGCGTAGGTGATAAACAGCATCGGGAAACCAATCTTAACGAAATCGATAAAGCGATACTTCGTCCAGCCAACGGTCATCATGTTCTGAGGAGCTGCAAACGGAGTAGCATAAGAAGCAGCGCCTGCCAAAGTGATGGTCATTGCGATGGGATATGGGCTGATGCCAAGGCTTTCAGCAATGGCAAAACCGATAGGCAGGAATACGGTGATGGTGGGGATGTTGGACATCAGCTGTGTCAGCAGAGCAGCTGCAAAGAAAATCAGAGTAGTGACCATGAAGGTGCTGGGGTGGTCACCCAAAACTTTCAGGATAAGACTTGCAACCGCATCGCCTGCGCCGCTGTTCTTAAAACCGGTAGAGATGGCAGTCAAAGCGCCCACTAACAGCAGGCAGTTCCAATCGATGGCATGGATAGCTTCCTTGACGCTCATGGTCTTGGTGCCCATGATGACCAGAGAACCGATGACAGCCGCCACATGCATGGGCATTTTGGCGGGGCTCATGGCGATGACCACCAGAACGCAGGCCAGCGTTGCAACGGAAATGATAGCCTTTTTCTTATCCAGAGGCTTTTTCTCCGTGGTAGCGAACTCGGGGATGTAACCGGTATCAGGAATCATCTTGGAGCCGATGAAAGTAAAGTACAGCGTGCCCAAGATGCAGACGCCGATGCCAAACGGAGTAATGCTGAAGAAGCCAAAGGGAGTGATACCGTAATCAGCCATCACACTGTTAGCGGTAGCGTTGGAACCAACACCGACCAGCGTAACAAAGCCGCCAAACTGTGCACCGAAGAGCAGTGCCAGCAGGGACTTGCTGGGTCCAACACCGGCAGCAATGCACATTGCCGTAACCAGCGGAGCCATTGCAGTCATAACACCGATGTTGGAGCAAACAGCACTCAGAGCACAGGAAACGACCAGAGTTACAAAAATAATGTTGCGCTCACTTTTACCGGTAATTTTGACCATCTTTTCACCAATTAGGTCAGTGATGCCGGAATGGAACAGCGAGGAGCCAATGATCATCATACCTGCCAGTAGGACGATAGTCGTGCTGTTGTAGCCAGAGAAGATGTCTTTGATTTCAATGAGGCCTGTGTATGCGTAAACGATAGAAGCGCCGATAGCTGTAACCAGAATAGGAACCGGTTCCCAAATGAATAGCACAATCATGGCCGCCATAATGAGAAGAGCTGTGGTAATAGGTGACATAATATCTTTCCTTACTCTTGCGCGGCCCCTAGAGAGCCGCTGTTTTTACAGTTCCGTAAAAATCACGGCTCGTACACGTCGTCAATGATCTCAAACTCCTTGGCTTCCAGAGCCTTATCGACCCAGCTGCGGTTGATGGTGCCCTCGCGGGTCTTCTGCAGCTTGCCTTCGTCAGCAGCCTGGAACTTCTTGGCGTCTTCCAGCACCTTGGCAGCGTCCTTGCGGGGGATGCAGATAACGCCGTCGGGGTCAGCCAGAATGATGTCGCCGGGGTTGACGCTGATGCCGCCGCAGGAGATGGGGACATTCACCTCGCCGGGGCCCTCTTTGTAGGGGCCGCCCGGGGTGGTGCCGGTGGCGTAAACGGGGAAATCCCACTTGCCGATCTCGTCGATGTCGCGGATGGGGCCGTCGATGACGATGCCTGCTACTTTCTTCTGCAGGTAGAGGTAAGCCATCATGACTTCGCCCATCAGGGCGCGGGTGTCGTCCTCTTCGTTGGAGACCACCAGGAAGTCACCCTCGTTGCAGTAGTTCAGGGCTGCGTGCAGAGCCAGGTTGTCACCGGCGCGGCACTTGACGGTGAAAGCAGGGCCGACGGCCATCTGAGCCTTGGGGCTACTCACCAGATGGATGCGGGGATTCATGGCGCAGTTGCGGCCCATGACGTCACCGGTGTTGGAAGCCGGAATGGTCTTGAACTGGTTCATGATCTCGGGATCGGGCATATTGCGCTTGAGATAGATACGCTTACCTACAGACATAGGATGTTCTCCTTTTCTTTTGCGCGGGCATCTGTGCTTGCATGCAGATGCTCACAGAGTATAAGACGTTTCGTGCTCTGATCGGGAGCACATCGATCGACCGTTTTATCCTCAAAGAAGCGCGGGGAAAATCACGGGCGCTTCTTCTCGTTCAACAATAAACTGTTCGTGCAAAAATACAGTTTTTTTCTAAGTTTCTGTTTTCTTTTGTCTGTATTTATGGTATCATAGATATATCACAATGTCCAACGGTATTAAACGGTGGCTTTCACAACAGAAATGTTGTAGATGTCAGAGGGAGTCCCATGAGAACGAAAAGCCTTGAATATTTTCTGGCTGTGGCCGAAGACCTGAGCTTCACCCGAGCGGCGCAGCGGCTCTACATCAGTCAGCAGGCCCTCAGCGGCCACATCCAGCGGCTGGAAGAGGAATACGGCGTCACCCTGTTTGAGCGCAAGCCCTCGCTCCGGCTCACCGAAGAGGGCAGGCAGATGGTCTTCTATGGCCGTCAGATCTTACAGAGCGAACGGAACATGGTGCAGGCTTTTGCCGATATCAGCACCAGCTGCCGGGGCACCCTGCTGGTAGGTATGTCCCGTCTGCGTGGGTCGGTGGTGTTCCCCCACCTATACGAGAGCTATCACGAGATGCATCCCAATATCTCGGTGGAGCTGGTCAGCGGCAATGTCTCCGATTTGGAGAATCTGCTGATGCACAACAAGCTGGACGTTTACCTCGGTCTGAACCCAGCTCCGAACCCACTGGAAGTCCAGCTCCCGGTGGGCAAGGAGTATATCTCCTGCATCTTCCGCCGGAGCCTGCTGGAGCAGTATTATCCCGACTGCTGGGAAGAAAAACTGGCGCAGTTCCAGAAAGAACTGCATCTGGCCGACCTGCTGGACCTGCCCCTCATTACCCTGCGGCCCGGCACCCGTCTGCGCACCAATATCGACTATGTGCTCTCCGGCCAGCGGAAGCCCAACATCGTCATGGAGTGCGATCAGTCCACCGTGGCTTACCAGCTGGCCGCAAAGGGTTACGGTGCCGCCCTCGTCTCCCCCATCTCCCAGCTCACCCAGCTGAATGCTCTGAAGACTTACGGCGAACTGTATGCCCTCCCGCTGGCCGACCCTCCGCTGGTAAGCACCCTCTATCTGGTCTACCGCTCCGACTTTGCTCCCTCCCGCCATGTCATGGACTTCATCCAGACCAGTCAGAACTATCTTGAGGATTACTTTGATTCTCTCTTCGGCTCAGGCCGCTCCTGAAACCAAAAAGCGGCAGCCTCCCTTCCGGGAGACCACCGCTCTGATGCTACATTATAATATTATAGATAGAATCCGTTTTCCTTCCGGGCAGTGTAATTCTGTTCCAGCATTGCCACATGGGAGAGGAAGGCCGGGTCATCGAAATACTTCGCGCCCTTCGGGCAGGCTTTGATGCAGGCCTGACACTTGATGCAGATGCCCTGCATCTCTTTGCAGTTTTCCGGCACGATGCTGCCCATGGGGCAGACAGCGGCACACTCTCCGCAGTTGTCGCAGGCGTCCGTCGTCCTGGGCACAGCCTTGAGGAACTTGGCCGGCTGACCGTCGGTGCCCAGCGGGGTATAATAGGGGCCCACCGGGTCATTGCCCGGCAGAGTGACGGAGGTCAACTCCTCGGCAGCCGTCAGCTTTGCGGCCAGCTCCTTTGCAAACTGCTTCAGTGCGCTCAAATCGTTGGCATCCGGACGGCCCGGGGCCAGTTTCTGCGAGAATACATGCTCACTGACCATGGAAGCACCGCCCACTGTCACGAATCCGTTCTGCCGCAGCAGGATGCCCAGTTCTGACAGTGCATCCTGAAAACTGCGGTTGCCGAACAGCACCACCGGCACCGCCGCTGTGCCCTTGCCGTGGAAGTCCCCGGCAAAGGCAGGCTGTATCTTATTGGGCAGACGGCCTGCATAAGTAGGGCTGGCGAAGACCACCAGCTCGTCCGCAGCAAAGGAATGCTGCTCTCCCCGGTTCCGGGGCAGGGTGATGTCCAGCTCTGCCGAGGGCAGGCCCAGCTCTGCGGCCAATGCACCAGCCAGTGCCTGCGCCGCCCGGCGGACATTGCCGGTGGGGCTGAAATAGACTGCGGTCACTCTGGAAAACTTCATACTCTCTCCTTCAGAAGCCGTTTTTCCGGGCAGGATCCACCGTCCCAACGGTCTTTACCCGCATCCTGCCTGATGAAAACAGTCTCTTTTTCTGTTTATTCTACTTTTTCCCCGTCGCTCATCGCGATCTTGCGGCCCAGCGACGAGAAGGTGAAGGTGCCTGCGGCCAGCACCGTACCGTTCTGGTCAGAAACTTTGACGTCATAGACAGAGACCCGCTTGCCGTGCTTCAGCTCCACGGCTTCTGCCGTCAGACTGGTCAAGTTCAAGCCCGGGCGCAGATAGTGGAAATCTGCATCCAGCGTGGCGATCCACTCGCCGTAGCTGGCAGCAGCGTTTCCGCCTGCTACATCGGCCAGGGTGTAGAGCACACCGCCGTGGACAGCGCCCTGCGGGTTCATCAGCTTCCGGCTCACCGGCATGGAAGCTCTGGCGTAACCCTCCCGCAGCTCTGTAGCGTCGATGTTCAGCATCCGCGCAAAGGGGTTCATCTCATTGCGGAATTTCAGGATAGCTTCATAATTCATTTTGTTTTTCCCTCTCCATGGCCCGCACCACACTGTGCAGCGCCCTCTATTATACTATTATAAAGGTATATAAGAAACTTAGCCGGCAAAGCCGAGTTCTTTACTGATCTGTTTGGCCGTTTCCCTCACCTGGAACAGATACCGGTCCCGCACCACATCGTCCACCCGGCTGCGGGGAGCACTGAGGACGAGAGCCGCCCATGCCTGCTTCTCGTGATCCAGCAGCGGCGCACCGAAGGTGATGGTATCCAGGTCGATGTCTCCATCACAGATGGCATAGCCCTGTTCCCGTATCTTTGCCAGCTGCTCCAGCACTTTATACGGGTCGGTGATGGTCCGGCTGGTGAAGGGGTGGGGCGGGTCTTCCATCAGCATCTCCCGGATGGTGTCCGGGTCCATATAGGCTCCCAGCACCATACCGATGCCACCGGCATAGACGGGCCGGTCATTGCCCATATGGCTCAGCACTCGCACCATATTGGTGCCATCGGCGCGGCAGATGCCCATGGGCCGGCCATTGACCAGCATGCCAAAGGTGATGGTCTCACCGGTCAGGTCGCGCAATTTGTTCATATAGGGCCGCACCGCCCGGACGACGCCCACGTTTTCCTCGTAGCGTTTGCCCAGCAGATAGGTGCCGATGCCCAAAGTATATTTGTGGTCCGCTGTCTGAGCGGCAAGGCCCTCCTTGACCAGCACGTTGAGCAGCTTGAAGGTGCCGCTCTTTCCGCAGCCGATCATCTCGCCCAGTTCTGTCACACCATAGACATAGGGCTCATGGCCAAGGATCTTCATCAGGGCGACCACTTTCTCAGTGGAATTCATAGCGATTCTCCGTTTCTGAACGGCAGGAACACCCGCCGCCTTTTTGAAGATGGAAACATTATCTGATTCTGTTTCCTGTCCAAAAATATTATAATTTTCTTCTTTATTACAGTCAAGGCTTTTCGGTTGTGCACATTCGACAAGAATTTGGTCTGCATTTTGCCCGATACGCTGAAAATTTTTCTTTTTGG
>DCCL01000192.1:656-4232 GCA_002313795.1 Faecalibacterium prausnitzii | reverse complement strand
GTCATGCCGTTGCCAAGGCCCACAATGACGATGACTGCCGTCACGCCGATGATGATGCCCAGCATGGTCAGGAAGGTGCGCAGCTTATTGCTCCAGACGTTCTGCAGCGCCTGGCGAAAAGTCTCTAAGATCATTTATCTGCCTCCTGTGCCGTTTCTCCGGACAGGGTGGGCTGCACGACGGCTTCCGGCGAGTGTGCATCGCCGTCGTACACCACCTGACCGTCTTCCAGGCGGATGATCCGCTCCGCCTGCACGGCAATGGAATTATCATGGGTGATGAGCACTACCGTGTGTCCTTCCCGGTGGAGCTCCTGCAGCATTCCGATGACCTCACGGCCGGTGTGGGAGTCCAGTGCACCGGTGGGCTCATCGGCCAGAATGATGGCCGGGTTGCGCACCAGCGCCCGGGCGATGGACACACGCTGCTGCTGACCGCCGGAAAGCTGGTTGGGCAGGTTCTTCAGTTTATCGCCCAGACCCACCTTTTCCAGAACGGCCTTTGCCAGACGATGGCGTTCGTTGCGGGGGATGTTGGCGTAGATCAGCGGCACCTCCACGTTCTCCATCAGGTTGAGACGGGGCAGCAGGTTGTACTGCTGGAAAATGAAGCCCAGCATCTCATTGCGGACATCCGCCAGCTCATCCCGGTTCATCTTGCCCACGTCCCGGCCATTGAGCCGGTAGATGCCATGGGTGGGCACATCCAGACAGCCGATGATGTTCATGCAGGTGGATTTGCCCGAACCGGACTGGCCCACGATGGCCACGAACTCGCCTTTTTCAATTTTCATGGAGATGTGGTCGGCGGCTTTTACCAGCGTATCACCCATCTGGTAATATTTGCATACCTGGTCAAACTCGATCAGAGCGCTCATAGGGCCGCCTCCTTACCAGATAGAACTATCTGCGTAGTAGTCACCCACCACAGAGCTGCTGTCGTAAGCGATGGTGTCATCCTCCGAAAGGCCGCTCTTGATCTGGGTGTAGCTGTCATCGCTGACGCCGGTCTCCACCTTGACGTAAACATAGCCATCCGGCGCATCCATATCTTCTACAGCGTTGGCAGCACTGGGGGATTTCTTGGTCACCAGCACGTAGCCGCCCCGCACCACAGCAGCGTTGGGCACCACAAGGGCGTTCTTTGCCTCGGCCACCACGATCTCTGCGTTGGCGTTCATGCCGGGGCGGAGGCCCTCGGTGTCGTCGATGCGGATGCTGATGGGGTAAGTCGTCGTGCCGCCGCTGGCGCTGCCCTTCATGGACACACGGGTGACTTCGCCGGTATAGGTCTTGTCCGTCACGGCGTCGGCAGTCAGCTGGACTTTCTGGCCCACAGACAGAGAACTGATCTGCAGCTCATCCACATTGATGACCATTTCCAGATAGCTCAGGTCATAGATGACGCAGAGGGTGCCGCCGGAGGTCATGGCATCGCCCTGCTTGGCATCCTTCTCAATGATGGTGCCGCTGATGGGAGAAGTGATGGTGTAGTTGGCCATGGTATCCTGCAGGTTCTGCATGGAGATCTCTGCGCTGCGCAGGCTCTCGGAAGCAGACTGGATGGACTCGGTCAGGTCATCGCCGGACAGCTCAATAATGATATCGCCCTTGGAGACCTTGTCGCCCTCCTGCACATTGATGGAGGAGACCGTGCCGCTGGAAGGAGCGGTCAGGGTGCGCTCTGCCTGATAGGCAAAGGTAGCAGAGGCAATGGAGCTGACACCGTTGATATTGGCAGTAGCAGCCTGTGCGGTAGTCAGGCCGCCTGCATTGTTGACCCGGATGGTGACGGTGCGGACCAGCAGGTTGCCGGTGCTCAGCTCGTCGGTGCCGCTGATGGCGGTGATGGTGCCCTTCAGGGTCTCAAAAGTGCCGTCCAGCACCACATCTGCGCTCTGCCCCACCGAGAAACTGGCGGCATCTGCTGCGGGGAACTGCAGGCTCAGCAGCATCTTGGAGCTGTCGCGGATGACCGCCACTTCCTGGCCGCTGGTCACTTCGTCGCCCCGCACGACTTTTAGACTGCTGACAGTGCCGTCCACTTCAGCGTGGACGTACTGCTGGTCAACGGTCTTATCGTAGCTGCGCTGGGCCTGCTGCAGGGCGATACTGGCTTTTTCCAGATTGGTGGAAGCGTCCGAGCTGTCGATGGTATAGAGCACGTCACCCTCTTCCACCTTATCGCCCTCTTCAAAATTGCTGGTGAGAATCTTGCCGTCCACCAGAGACTTGACGGTATAAGTATTTGCCGGGTCAAGGGTGCCGGTGCCGCTCAGGGAGTTGGACACATCCTGCCGGGTGGGGGTCGTCTCGGTATAGGTCACGCCTGCATTGGCAGCGCTCTTTTCCCTGCTGACCACCATCAGTACAATGACCACCACCAGCACGACAGCCAGCACTGCAAGCCACTTTTTTTTCTTTTTGATGAAGGCAGATACACCGGACTTGCTTTGGACTTCTGCCGCTTCTCCGGCAGTCTCAGGAGACTGGCCCTGTGCATCTTTTTTCTTTTTCCAGATCATGCTTTTCCTCCTATGATATGCAAAAGGGCATAGTACCCCCATGCACGAAAATCTGTTATTTGTAGTGTAACGCATTTCCGCAAAATACACAAGCTTCCAGAATCCTTTTCACCCTTTGTTTACAAAATCTATTCCTCTTTTCACCTCTGCATCTCCCCCGTCTTCCCTATTTGGGGACATAAAAAAGCGGCACCCCGAAATGCTTCGGGATGCCGCCTCGCGGGTCATATCCTGTTTGCAGGCCCTGTCAGGATGCAGACGCCTCGCTCTGCGGGAAGATCTGCACATACACTCCGGCCGGGACGCAGGCTGCCCAGGCGCCTTCTTCGCTCAGCCAGCCGAACTGCTCGCACACATGATCCGGGCACTGGCTGTCCTGAAAAGAGATCGCGCCGTCTTTCACCTGCAGATGCACGACATAGCTGCCCACATCATACAGGTAATCGTAGTCTTTGTCCAGAGGGAGGGTCTCGGTGACGCCGCCGCCAAAATCGACCACGGCCACCAGAGGGTCTGCCTTGCTGCGCGTCCACAGCACTGCTGCAAGCACAGCAGCGAGGGCCAGAACAACGACCAGAAAGATAAGGTTCGCCTTCCGGCTCAGGCGTTTTGCGCCCTTTGCCGGTTCAGGCTGTTTGGGAGTGCTCATGCAGCGTACTTGCTGGCAGCAGCACCGGCAATGCGGCCGAAGACGGTAAAGTCAGCGACAGCGTTGCCGCCCAGACGGTTTGCACCGTGGACACCGCCGGTGACCTCACCAGCAGCGAACAGGCCGGGGATGACCTCGCCGTTCTCGTTCAGCACCTCCGTGTTGGTGTTGATCTTCAGGCCGCCCATGGTGTGATGGACACCAGCAGTGACCTTGATGGCGTAGTAGGGAGCGGTGTTCAGGGGGTTCGCGAAGCTGGTACGGCCGAAGTCGGGGTCATTCTTGGCCTCAACGTAGCTGTTCCACTTGTTCATGGTCTCGGCAAAGGCAGTCTCATCGACGCCCATAGCCTTGCCCAGCTCCTCGTAGGTCTGTCCCTCAACGGTGTAGCCCTTCTTGATGT
>DCCL01000192.1:0-617 GCA_002313795.1 Faecalibacterium prausnitzii | reverse complement strand
CTGGAAGCATCGACCATAGCCTGGTCAACGACCAGCCAGCTGTAGCTGCCGGTCTGAGCGATCTCAGCAGCGGAGACCACGTCACGGGTGCCGACTTCGTCGATGAAGCGCTTGCCCTCGGCGTTGATCAGAACCGCGCCGTCACCGCGCAGACCCTCGGTGATGAGGGCAGCGGTGTTGGCCTCAACGGTGGGGTGGATCTGGATCTGGTCCATATCAACGGTAGCAGCACCAATGGCCTGAGCCATCTCGATGCCCTGGCCCAGGATGCCAGGAGCATTGGTGGTCATGAAGCCCTTCAGCTCGGGCTTGTACTTGACGACCATATCCAAGTTTGCGCCGAAGCCGCCGCTGGCCAGGATAACTGCCTTGGCATTGACGGTGACGGTCTCACCGGAAGCACCGGTAGCCTTGACGCCCACGGCAGCGCCGTTGGCATCGGTCAGGATCTCGTTTGCGGTGGTGTTCAGCATGATCTGAACGCCAGCCTTCTCGCAATTCTCCTGCAGCAGGGGGATCATGTAGGAGCCGACAGACAGGGTCTTGCCGTCAGCGTCCACAGGGCGATGGATGCGCTTGACAGATGCGCCGCCGAAGCTGGAAACGCTGTGCAGGGT
>DCCL01000060.1 GCA_002313795.1 Faecalibacterium prausnitzii | reverse complement strand
ACCCCGCCTTACCAGATGCTGGTGCTTCACAGCAAGATGCTGATCTATCCCCGTGAACTTTATCAGCGAGGCGTACAGCGCAAACGGGTGGAAATGATTGCTGCCGACTTCAACGAATACGTTGCGAATGAACCGAAGGTCAGCTTCCGCAACGGCAAGTATTATGTGGTGGACGGTCAGCATACCATCGAGGGGCGCATCCTCCGCAACGGCGGCAAGGATCTGCCGATTCTCTGCAAGGTCTACACTGGCCTGACGATGGAGCAGGAGGCCCTGTTCTTCGCCGAACAGAACGGTCACTCCGCACCGCTTACAGCGGGTATCAAGCTGCGCGCCAAGGTCGTGGGTGGCGATGCTCCTTCCAAAGCTTTTCTTGCGGCCACCAACCGAGTGGGTCTGGCGTTCAACTACGACAGCCTGCAGCTGAGCGACTACCGCATCAGCTGCGTAGGCACTGCGCTCAAGCTGTACAACCAGATGGGCGAGAAAATCTACTGCGAGGCCCTGCGGCTGATCATGGCTGCGTGGGATGGTAAGCCCGATTCGTTCCGTGCATCCGTCCTGCGTGGCGTGATGCACTTTGTGGAACTGTACCACGGCGAGTTCAGCGAGGAGCGGCTTGTCCGTGCCCTGCACGGCGTTCACCCCATGGAAATCTACCGTGTCGGCAGGGATAATCCCGCTAAGCTGCCCGGATGGAAGAAATACGTTTTCCCCATCTACATGGCCTATAACGGCAAAGGCCGCAAGGATGCTCTGCCGATGAAGTTCTGATTTTAACACATATCACCTTGGCAATATGAACTGTATTTGTATAAATGCAGTCCATATATTACATATTGTATTTTGCTTAGAATAATTAACATATTGAACACATCGAACTGAAATGGGGAGAACTACGATGAGTGAAATTGCATCCTGCGCCTTGATTCAGCAGGACGAACATATCCGTCAGACAGAAAAATATCTGTCCATGTTCAAGAAGTATCCGGATGTTGTGTCCGTTGAACTGCTTCAGGAAATGCTGGGAATCTGCCGCAAGAACGCTTACATGCTTGTCAAAGAAAATAAGATTCGCTCCGCTCGTGTGGGGCGCAGCTATAAAATCCCGAAACTCTGTGTTGTGGAGTATTTGATCAACCAGATTTGATCCACAGGAGGGATGCGCATCCAAAAATCCCTTGCGCCATCCTTGCAAAGCGTCCTTGTTTATTCTAAACTATGGATGCCTAAGCGAAGGGCGTTTAGCTACAAGCAGAAAGGAGCCTTGTTATGATAAATGTAGCTGGACACTTGAGAGAACAAAACGGTACATACCAAATGATTCTGAGCTGGAAAGATTCAAATGGAAAGCGCAGAACCAAATCCATCAGCACCGGACTTCCTGTAAAAGGAAACAAAAAGCGGGCTGAATCCTTGTTGCGTCAAACACAAAAGGAGTTCAACCCAGAAACTATGCAGCAGGTCTGTGACCTTTCGGTATCGGAGTATTTCACCCGCTGGCTTCGGGAAAGTGTGATGAGCCTTCCCCCCGAAACTTACGGCAGATATGCTTACGATATGGGCAAGGTTATCATGCCCTACTTTGAAAAGAAGCAGCTATCCCTGAAAGCTCTTGCTCCGCGCGATCTGGAAACGTTTTTCCGCTATGAACGCCAGCAGGAGGAAGCAACGGTTCAGCAGCTTCTGGATTGGCACAAGGAACTATCCGATGCCTTTCAGTACGCAATTGACAGCAACTGGCTGAAAGTCAACCCCATCAAAGAGGTTGACCCCTGCCTTGATAATTCCCCTGTACTTTTCACCGATTTCTTTATGGACTGGTTGAAAATGATGAAGTCGCGTGTAGCAATCACGACCTATGCAAACTATGAAATCGTAATTACACGCCGGATCATTCCTTATTTTAAGCCATTCCATTATACCCTGCAGGATCTTGAGCAGCATCCGAAGTACATCCAAGACTTCTATCAGCATGAGCTGGATCGTGGCGTTACGGCAAACACCGTTATTCACTATCACGCCAACATCCGCAAATGCTTACAGTATGCCTTTCAGATTGGTATGATTCGTTCCAACCCGGCAGACCGCGTTGAACGTCCTCGTAAGGAAAAGTTCAAGTCGGAGGTTTACAAGGCGGAGGAACTGGAACAGCTTTTCAAAGTGATTCGGGGTGATCCATCGGAATTTGGTGTCATCATGGCTGCGTTCTATGGACTGCGCCGTAGCGAAATCGTTGGTCTGAAATGGGATGCAATCGATTTTGAGAACAAAACGATTAGTATCCAGCATACAGTCGTTTCCACGAAGGTTGACGGTGTTATAACCGAAGTCGCTCGCGATAGAACCAAAACAAAGTCCAGTTGTCGGACACTTCCACTTATCCCTGCCTGTGAGCAAATGCTCAATAAGATGAAAAAGGAGCAGGAGTTGAACCGGAAGGTCTGCGGCAAAGACTACTGCACGGACTATCTCGACTATATCTATGTGAACCCTATGGGACAGCGTATTCGCCCCGATTTTCTGAGCCAGCACTTCCCGGATTTTCTTGTGGCACACCAGATGAAGCGCATTCGTTTCCATGATCTGCGCCATAGCTGCGCTAGCTTACTCTATGCCAACGGCGTGAGCCTGAAAGAGATTCAGGAGTGGCTTGGACATAGTGACATCAGCACCACCAGCAATATTTACACCCATCTGGATTTTTCCAGTAAGGTATCTTCTGCCAATGCCATTGTCAACATTTTCCCGGAGAACACAAAGGTGTAACTTGCAACAAAAATAAAGCAGCCCGGAACCTGAAAAAGTCCGGACTGCTCTATTGGTGCCGATGGTGGGACTCGAACCCACATGGTTTCCCGAGCGATTTTGAGTCGCTTGCGTCTGCCATTCCGCCACATCGGCTGATATTCGATTTTGATGAGATTTGCACAGTGTTTGAGAAGTTGGAGGGATGTTCAGGAGGGATGCTGGAAATTCCCCTTCACTTGGAGGCAAAAACCATCGCAGCTTCGCAATATTTTCAAATGAGCGCACGAAACCACGAAGCGGATTTTGAGTCCCCCTCGTCTGCCATTCCGACACACCGGCCTATCATAGATAGCAGAATTATTATACCGGATTTTCATGTCAAAATCAAGATGTATCTTCCATCTCGGGCCGATTCTCCAAAAATTTATCTTTCTTTTCGCCTGTTATCGTGTATACTGGAAGAAATCATCTCTGCACAAAGGAGTTTTATCCATGATTCCATTTCTTTCTTCTCCCATCAACGAGGCTCAGCGTCAGCGCGACGTGCTGCTGGGCACACTGGTCGGGCTGGCCCGCTCCACGGTCAACGAGCCGAAGACCGTGGACACCGACCGCGTACTTGCTTCCGGGCTGCGGCTGGCTGCTGACCCGGAAGCTTCCGAGGACGCACTGCGCCGGATGACCCATATCGTCGAGACTGAGAAACATCGGGTGGCCCCAAACTGCGCCACCTGCACCATGCGCTGCGGCAACACCGACAACTACGACCTCTCCCGGCTCTGGGCCGCACCGGAGGATATCCGTGCCCTCAAGCTGCGGCTGCTGGCAGCAGTATTCCGGCTGGCGCAGGGCAGACCGGACGCCCACGCACAGGAGGTCATCGACCAGGCCCTGTTCGTGCTCGCCGAGGACTGGGATGCCGACCTACTGACCCCGGTGGTGCTGCGGGCCGAAGGCTACTGCAGCAAATAACTTCTCTGCAAATTTCTCTTTTGTTTTGCCTGTCTTCCTCCGTTCCTGCCGCCCTTCTGACGGACAAATCCGGCCGGTTTTTTCTGCCGGATGCCATATGTCCTCTTTTTCTTTTTCTTCCCTGCTCTGCACGGAGAAACATCGGAACGATTTTTCCAAAAAACTCTTTACAAACGTCAAAGAAATAACTATTATATAGATATAGTGCGCCATTCGGTCTGCACATCTGGCAATGGCCGGGCTGTCCGGTATCCCGCTTCCGGCCCGGAAATCATTTACGTTTTCCCCTGCAGTGGAATATAGGAAAGAAGGTATAAGCTATGTCTGAGAAAAAGTCTGCTGTTCCCGCAGCGGCCGCTGCTCCTGAGACGCCTGCGGCAGAGCCGAAGAAGCGCAAATCTTCCGGTACTGCGCAGCGGCGTGGCCGTCCCCCGCTCTCTCCCGAGATCTATGTTGAATTTGGCGCCAGCCAGTACAACATCACCGACATCGTTGAGCGCGCCAAGGCGGATTACCGCACCACCCACAAGGTGGGCGTTCAGTCCTGCAAGGTCTACGTCAAGCCCGAAGAGGGCGCTGCCTACTATGTCATCAACAAGGTCTCCGGCAAGCTGGAGCTTTGAGTTTTTCTGAATAAACAAGGGCGCCTGCGCATTTTTCTGCGCAGACGCCCTTTTGCTTTGTTTACAGGCTGTACAGTTCTGTGTATTTCCGGGTGAGATACTGGATGTAATCCTCCGGACTGAACTCGCCGCAGGCATTTTTCACGATCTCAGCAGGCTCCAACAGACTGCCATACTGGTACACTTTTTCCCGCAGCCACCCAGTGATGGGGGAAAGGTCAGCCTTTGCCGCTGCACCCCAGACATCCACGTCCTGTTCCATCTGGCGGAGCATCTGGGCACCGTAGGCACTGCCCAGTGCATAGGACGGGAAATAGCCAAAGGAACCGCCCGACCAATGACTGTCCTGCAGGCAGCCGTCCCGGTCGTTGGGCACCTCAATGCCCAGATATTCCTTATAGAGTTCCGCCCAGACAGCAGGCACGTCTTTTGCTTCCAGCGTGCCGCCGATGAGCCGCTTTTCAATCTCATACCGCACCATGACGTGGGGACAGTAGGTCAGCTCGTCCGCCTCGGTGCGGATGAGGCTGGGCTGAGCCTTATTGACCGCGCGGTAGAACTGCTCCGCGCTGACGCCGCCCAGCTGCTCCGGGAAAAACTCCTGCACTTTCGGGTAGATGGCTTCCACAAAGGGCCGCGACCGCCCGATGAGATTCTCATAGAACCGGGACTGGCTCTCATGGACGCCCATGGACACGCCTCCTGCAAGGCAGGTGTATTGCAGGTCGTCCCGGATGCCCAGTTCATACAGAGCGTGGCCGCCCTCGTGGAGGACAGAGTACATGGAGGACGCCACATTATGCTCATCGTAATTGGTAGTGATGCGGACATCCTTATTGTTGAATTCCAAGGTAAAGGGGTGTTCGGTCTCACCCAGACCGCAGTGGCTGCGGTCAAGGCCCATCACTTCCATCAGGTAATCCGCAAAGGCTTTCTGCTGAGCCACCGGGTATTCCTGATGCAGGAAGCTGTCATCGATCTGAGGTTTTTCGCCGATCTTCCGGATGAGAGGCACAATGCTCTCCCGCAGGGTGGCAAAAAACTGGTCCAGCATCTTCTGGTCCACTCCGCGCTCATA
The DNA here is from genome assembly GCA_002313795.1 of Faecalibacterium prausnitzii. Taxonomy (GTDB): domain Bacteria; phylum Bacillota; class Clostridia; order Oscillospirales; family Ruminococcaceae; genus Faecalibacterium; species Faecalibacterium prausnitzii_L. The sequence continues at coordinate 4,526 of DCCL01000060.1, read as the reverse complement.
TTCGTTCAGCAGGGCGTCATAAGGGGCCTTCTTTGCGTCATAGTAGGCGGCAAAGCGGCGGTTATATTCCACCAGCTCCTGCAGGACCGGGCAGAACAGTGCGAAATCATCCTGTGCCTTAGCCTTGTGCCAGACATCGTCTGCCCGGTTGCACAGCTCCTTGTAGGCCATATATTCTTCTGCCGGGATGCGGGTCAGCTGCTCGCAGCTCCGCTTCAGTTCTTCCACCTCCCGGCGATGCAGAAAGTCCAGCTCTCCAGCACGGGCCGTCAGCTCTTCCAGCAGCGCTTTTGTCTCGGGGCAGGTCATCAGCTTCTGGCTTTCTCCGGCCAGAATGCTCATGGCGACACCGCGGCCTTCTGCCGTGTCACGGGGTGCCGTGGTCACAGCATCCAGATAAAGGGAGCTGTCGGCACAGCGGTAAGCATACAGTTTCTTTTGCAGCAGTTCCAGCTGCTGCACAGCTTGTTTCAGTTCCATTGTTTCTCCTTATTCTGTTTTCAGCCGCGGGTCAGGAAAGGGACGCTCTGCCAGAAGAATTTCCGCCGGGGCTCAGTCATCCCCTTCGGGTCGGGTATCTCGAACAGATAGCGCTCGGTGGCATTGATGACCGTCGTTTCTCCCCGCATGCACACCCGGGGCAGATTGGCCCCATAGTTCAGGTGCATATGCCCATGGATGAACCACCCGGGCCGGTACTCATCCAGTATCTCATTGAACACCTCAAATCCCTTGTGGGCCCGGTCGGTGCCGTCGTTGAGGCCGCTGGCGGGAGCGTGGGTCATCAGGATATCGATGCCGCCGACTTTCCGGGCCTGCCGCATCGCCTTCCGGGCCCGCCGCCGCATCTCCTGTTCGGTGTATTGAAACGTATCCTCTTTATTATAGCGGCTGCACCCGCCCAGACCCATGATGCGCAGGCCCTTCCAGACATAAACGGCATCATCCACGCAGATGCAGCCGCCGGGCTCACCTTCTTTATAATTGCCATCGTGATTGCCGTGGACATACAGGATGGGGGCGCAGGTAAAGTTCGTCAGATATTCCAGATATTTTTTCGGCAGGTCGCCGCAGGAGAGGATCAGATCGATGCCTTCCAGTCTCTCGCGGGTGCAGGAGTCCCACAGATAGTGGGAAGGTTCATCCGAGATCGCAAGTATTTTCACGTCTGCTACGCTCCATTCTCTTCATACTTCAGAGGTTCTGCCCTCACTGCGGCTTGACATTGTCCAGACCGTTGATGCTGAGCAGACTGCGGGTCTTGGCGTCCAGCTCGTCGTAAACAGGCAGTTCGCCCTCTACGCACTCGTCCAGCCAGTCCATCTCCATCAGTTCCTTGGGGGTATAAAGCCCGGCGACTGCGTTGTGGAGGACGTGGCCCTGTCCGTAGCTTTCCACTGGGAAGACCTGTATCGCCCCCTCGCAGAGCTGCCGCTCTGCCATCTGCAGAAGCTGCTGGGTGCCGCTGTTCATCTGGAGGGGATATATCACCCGTTCTGCGCCGCTCTTCAGGCCCCACCAGTAGTTGATGGCCCTTCCGCCGGGAGCGCTGTCCCAGGTTCCGGCAAACACCGACCGGACGATCTCGATAAAGAATACATCCCACCGCCACTCCGGCAGGCCCAGCGGCTGCAATATGCCGTCCGGCAGACGGCGGCAGAGGCCGTAATCCCGATACGTTCCCTCCGGCTCCCGGAAGTCCTGACTGTAGAACACGTCGATGTCCTTCCGGTCGGAGAAATCCGCCGGATGGGCCGGGTCAGGCAGGCAGGCCCACCGCAGCACCACCCGCGCCTCAGGCCGGACGCTCCGCACGCCCTGTGCGAAGGCATTGATGGCCGCAGGCACACCATACACCGGGTTCGCGGCCACATAGCCCACCCGGTCGGTGTGGGAGGTGATGCCTGCCAGCAGACCCAGCAGATACGTCACCTCATAGGTGCGGGGGTAATAGGTGCGCACCAGCGGATGGGGCGCATTCAGGGAGCAGTTGAGGAACCGTGTCTTGGGGTGCTGCGCTGCCACCTTCAGGCAGGCGGTATGCATCCGGGCACTGGTGGTGAACACGATATCTGCATGGTCGTGGGCCACCTCTTCCAGCACCTGTTCCGCATCCACCTCCGGGTTGACATTCTCCCGGCAGCTGACAAAAATTTTGTCCGGAAAAGCTTCCACCAGTGCCGCACGGCCCTTGTCCTGTCCTCGCACCCAGGCACTAGTCTGGGCATTGTGCTCATGGAGGAACACTACCTTCAGTTCGCTGGGACGGGAGCTGAAGATGTTCAGCTTGCTCAGCAGCGGCTCACTGGCGGGTTTTGGTTCCAGCAGCAATTCCACCGCGTGGGGCTCCGCCAGGATCTTCACCTCATCCCACAGTCGGGACAGGTTCTCCCGCACCTTGGCCGGGGTGGACTGGCAGGCGTCTGAATACCGGTACACCGACAGATACACCAGCAGCGCATCCCCCGGGGTCAGTCCCAGAGAGCCGCCGCCCAGTGCATAGAACTGCTGGCTGAACATGGTGTAGAGGGAGGAGAAATTCAACCGGTCATCCTCCGTCCATACTTCACCGGATGCCTTGCAGACCAGCGTCTGCAGTTTTGCATAACCGCCCAGCCGGGAGAAACTGACGTTATTGATGCGGGACAGCTTGTAGAAATCCAGAAACTCATAATAGAGCTTGTTTTCCAGCGTGTCGTTCCGGGCCGGGATGAGCCGGGTGACTGTACCGGGGATCTTGACTGCCTCGTAATATTTGAGCACCGAGACCCGCTTGTTGCCCTCCTGCACATAGAATTTGTTCAGGTACTCATAGGCAATAATAGGGGTGTGTATCCCCTCTTCCAGATGAGCGTCGCAGAGATTCGACCACTTTGCGGCGAACTCGGTGTCATCCTCCAGAAGCGGCATGAAATTGGAGGCGAATGCCGTATGCCGGCCCGCGGTCTTGGTGCCCACGATACTCTCGGCGGGGATGTCCACCAGTCCCAGAGGCTCCTGCGATACGATGTCCACATTTTCCAGAATATCATCCAGCACCGCGAGATACGGTGACTGTCCCCGGGCCACGCTGGCCCGGTAGGCCCGCTGGCCTGCACGCAGAGCGCTGCGGTAATCTTCCATCATAAAATAGAACTCCTTCTGCCTGTCAGCAAATGAAGACGAACTGCATTTTCATCACAGGCCTTCCGGCCTGCTCTGTACAGGGATAGTATAACATGAAAATCAGAATTATGGGAGACTTTCTCGCCGCAAGGTGTTGCTTTCGCGCAAATTTTGGGGTACGATAAAAGAAATCTACATTTTCTGCGAGGTAATCCATGCTTTGTGAAAGTCTGCCCCGGCTGGAGGCCGGGGAATATCCCGGCGGTCTGTGGTACTACGAGCCCCATACATACCAGCCCTACCGCTATGTGCTGGGCCGGGTAGGCCGCCGCCCGCTGGTCTGCATCGGCATCAACCCCAGCACCGCCCAACCCGGCGCTCTGGACCCCACCCTGAAAAGCGTGGAGCGTCTGGCCAACGCCAACGGCTTCGACAGCTGGATCATGTTCAACGTCTATCCCCAGCGGGCAACGAACCCCAACGATATGGATAAAGTCCCGGACCGCGCCCTCTGCGACGAGAATCTCCGCTGGCTGCGTGCTGTGCTGGCCGAGACGGAGCCTACCATGTGGGCCGCCTGGGGCACCCTCATCGAAAAGCGGGATTATCTGCCCGGCCTGATGCGGGAGATGGTAGCCCTGACCCGGGAAAAGGATATCCCCTGGGTGACGTTCGGCCCCCGGAGCAAAAAGGGACACCCCCATCATCCTCTCTATCTGCGGAAAGACTCCACCCCGGAGTCCTTCGATGTGGAAAACTATCTCAACACCTGCTTCTGACTGAGCCTTTGGGAGGGAATATCATGACACCGGAACAATACAAAAAACTGACTGACTGGCTGGAGCTGCATCCCGTCCTCCGGAAGAGCATCATCCTGCTCAACCACTGGCTCCCCCTTGTGCCTTTTGTCTGCTATCCGGTGCTCATCCTGCTCCTCAACTTCAAGTGGTTTGCCCTGCTGCGCGCCGGACGGGGCGGCGGGGCCGTGCGGTTCATGCAGTCCATCGCGCAGGCCATCCTCGTGCCGGGCCTGACCTTCTGGCTGGGCACCGCAGTGCGGGCCAGACTCAACTGTCCCCGTCCCTACGAGCAGCCCGGCTTCGTACCGCTGGTGCCCAAAAGCACCCGGGGCCAGTCCTGTCCCTCCCGCCATGCCCTCAGTGCCGCCGTGCTTGGAATGACCTGGCTCTATTTCTATCCCCCGGTGGGCGTGGTCATGCTCATCATCGCCGCCCTCATCTGTGTGCTGCGGGTGCTGGCCGGTACCCATTCCATCCGTGATGTGATCGCCGGTGCAGCTTTCGGGCTGGCATTCGGCTATGTCGGGATGTGGGTGCTCTGAAACTTTTTCAAAAAAAGTAAAAAAGTTTCAAAATTTCCTTGACAGAATCCGGAGCTTATGGTATTATACTTCTCGCAGC
>DCCL01000280.1 GCA_002313795.1 Faecalibacterium prausnitzii | reverse complement strand
CACATCTATTGTAATCCTACACGAACACCCCGGCTGCAAAAGACCGGGGTGTTGTATTATAACGTGAAATATGCTATTCTATAAGAGCTGCGGATGCAGCAAGGTGCTGTCTGCAAATGCAGGTGGTCACGCCCTTCCGGCCCTGCGCCGGGGAGGTGAGTTTTTTGCTGCCCCCTGACGCATGGTGCGAAAGGGGGATGTTCCATGACGTTTGAACAGGTCGTATTATTGCTCACGCTTCTTGGCGGAGCAGCTTACATCACGTTTGAGATCATCTGGACTATTTCTATCGCAAATCAAGAATTAGTGCAACATCGAAACGTCATATTTGCGATATGCAATTCAACGTTGTTGCAGCTGCATTAAAAAGTTGAATTGCTATAACGGCAAAAAGAAATGACCGCCACGCCCTGAGAAGCTGCGGTCATTCTTTTTGACTCAATGCCGGAAGGACGCTGACCATTTGGCAGACAGTGCCTTTCTTGTTTATAGTATAGAGCGTTTGCTTCCTGTTGTCAAGCAGAATGAGGGATAAGATGGAACCTTTGAAGATCGGAAATATCACCCTGCCCCACCGGGCCGTGTTCGGCCCTATGGCGGGCTTTACAGATGCGCCCTGCCGCCGCCTGATGGCGCAGCATGGGGCAGGTTTTACCGTCAGCGAGATGGTGTCCAGCAGGGCGCTGGTCTACCACGACCACAAGACGGTCGGCCTGCTGAAAGCAGAACCCAACGGTGCACCCTATGGCGTGCAGATCTTCGGCGAAGTGCCGGAGATCATGGGGGAGGCCGCAGCGGCTATTGAGGAATACCCCTTTGACTTCCTCGATATCAATATGGGCTGTCCGGCTCCGAAGATTGTTTCCGGCGGCGCAGGCAGCAAACTGATGCTGGACCCTGACCTTTGTGGGCGCATCGTGGAACAGGTCAAGGCCCACACCTCACGCCCTGTGACCGTCAAGATGCGGAAGGGCTGGGACGCTGACCACATCACGGCGGTGGAGTGCGCCAAAGCCTGTGAGCAGGCGGGCGCAGAGCTCATTGCCGTCCATGCACGCACCCGGGAGCAGATGTACACTCCCGGTATCGACCCGGAGATCATCGCAAAAGTCAAGGCGGCTGTGAAGGTGCCGGTGCTGGGCAACGGTGACATCCGCACGGCTGAAGATGCATTGGAGATGATGAAGCGCACCGGCTGCGACGGCGTGATGATCGCCCGGGCAGCTCTGGGTGACCCCTGGCTCTTTGAACGGGTGAATGCCGCCATCGAGGGCCTGCCTGCCCCCAAAGAACCCAATCTGCAGGCCCGGATGAATGCTCTCCGCCGTCAGGTGGAAGAGATGGTAGAACAGAAGGGCGAATATACCGCCATGCCGCAGGCCCGTGCCCAGACCATGCATTATATGAAGGGCCTGAAGGGGGCTTCTTCTCTCCGGCGTTACTGCTGTGAGCTGAGCCATCTGGAAGACATCGACCGGCTCATTGAGGCGGTCTTTGCCGAGCAGAGAAAGGCCGGGACAGACGAGGAACCCCGGGAGATCCCGTTCCCCTGAGGGGCGGCCTTCCCATACTGAAAGAACAATGCAGGCCGGAGCCTGCACCGCCCTCCGGGGCGGGGAAAGAGGATACAAATGGATGATCTTCAGAATCAGGCCGGGAACGCCCGGCTGCTGGATATTCCGGGACGGCGGCGTAGTCAGCTGCTGCGCACCATGCTGCTCTGCGCACTAACGGCAGCAATTTTCTTCCTGCCGTTTTATATCATGGACGGTGGATTTTTCCACTATGCCGGCGACTTCAATAGTCAGCAGATCAGTTTTTATCGCTATATGAACGGCTTCCTGAAGGGAACAGGCTACCCGGACGGCATGGCTGGTGCGGCCCGCAACACATTCTCCTGGGCTACCGACCTTGGCAGCGGTGCCATGAACGCCTATTCCTTTTACCTGTACGGTTCGCCCTTCTTCTGGCTGTCCATGATCTTCCCGCAGAACTGGCTGCCTTACCTCATGGTGCCCCTGCTGGTTCTCAAGTTCGCTGTGGCGGGCGGCGGTGCGTATCAGTATCTCCGACGCTATGTCCGCCGGGGCGACTATGCGGTGCTGGGTGCCTGCCTGTATGCGTTCTCGGGGTTCACCGTTTATAATGTGTTCTTCAACCACTTTGTGGACGTGGTGGCCCTCTTCCCGTGGATGCTCTGGGCGCTGGATGAGACTCTCTATGACCAGAAAAACCATCAGGGCCTGTTCGCGTTCTGGGTGGCTGTCAACCTGCTGAACAACTATTTCTTCTTTGTGGGGCAGGTGCTCTTCCTTCTCATCTACTTCATCTGCAAGCTGAGCACCGGAGATTTTAAAATGAACGTCCGGCTGTTCGGACGTCTGGCCTTTGAGAGCCTGCTGGGCGTGGCGCTGGGCTTCGTGCTGCTCTGGCCTGCCGTGCTCAGCCTGCTGCAGAACCCCCGCACCATCGACCTCTCTTCCGGCTGGGGATTCCTGACTTATTCCAAGGTGCAGCAGTATCTGGCCATTCTTCTGAGCTGGATCCTGCCGCCGGATTCGCCCTATATCACCTCCATCTGGTCGGAGGGCATCATCAAGTGGACCAGCATGAGTGCCTATCTGCCCCTGTGCAGTCTGGCCGGTGTGGTGGCCTATTGGCGGGCAAAGCAGGGTGACAGCAAAAAGAGGATCATCGCCGTCTGCGCCGTGTTTGCATGGGTACCCATCCTGAACAGCGCGTTCTATGCCCTCAATTCCAGCTA
>DCCL01000174.1:3644-5499 GCA_002313795.1 Faecalibacterium prausnitzii | reverse complement strand
ACCAGCCTGAACCCGCTGAAGAAAATCGGCAAGCAGATCCAGGAGAGCATTGAGCATCATCAGGGTTTGAAGGGCGCAGAGGCCAAGAAGGCCGCCATCGAGATGCTGGCCAAGGTCGGTATCCCCGACCCGGAGCGCCGCTACGACCAGTACCCTCATGAGTTCTCCGGCGGTATGCGTCAGCGCGTGGTCATCGCCATCGCTGCTGCCTGCCGTCCGCAGATCCTCATCTGCGACGAGCCCACCACTGCTCTGGACGTGACCATTCAGGCCCAGATCCTGCAGCTCATCCGTGACCTGCAGAAAGAGCTGGGCATGTCCGTCATCTACATCACCCATGACCTGGGCGTTGTGGCAAACGTGGCAGATCGTGTGGCCGTCATGTACGCCGGCCAGATCGTCGAGTACGGCACCGTAGAGGAGATCTTCTACGATGCATGGCACCCCTACACCTGGGCTCTGCTGCAGGCTCTGCCTCAGCTGGGCACCAAGGGCGAGGCTCTGCCCACCATCGACGGCACGCCGCCGAACCTGTTCAACGAGATCAAGGGCGACGCATTTGCGCCCCGCAACAAGCACGCACTGGCCATCGACTTCGTGGCAGAACCTCCGTTCTTCCAGGTGTCTGAGACCCATGCGGCAAAGACCTGGTATCTGGATCCCCGGGCCCCCAAGATCGAGCGGCCCCACTCCATCCAGAACCTGCGAGAGAAAATGGGAAAGATGGGAGGTTCCAACTTAAATGGCTGAACGTGAAAAGCTGATTGAGCTGAAAGACCTTCAGATCACCTTTGGCTCCGGCAAAAAGAAGTTCGTGGCCGTGGACCACGTCAACTTCGATATCTACAAGGGCGAGACCTTCTCGCTGGTCGGCGAGTCCGGCTCCGGCAAGACCACCATTGGCCGTGCCATCTGCCGCATCAATCCGACCTCGGGCGGCGACATCTTCTTCAAGGGCCAGAAGATCAACGGCAAGATCCCCAAGGAGCTTGACCGTGAGGTCATCCGCAAGGTGCAGATGATCTTCCAGGATCCCATGGCCTCTCTGAACGAGCGCGCCAAGGTCGAGTACATCGTGGCGGAGGGCCTGCTCAACCACCACCTGTACAAGGACCAGAATGACCTGCACGAAAAGGTCATGAATGCTCTGCATGAGGTCGGCCTGCTGCCGGAGTTCGCTTCCCGCTTCCCCCACGAGTTCTCGGGCGGTCAGCGCCAGCGTATCGGCATTGCCCGTGCGCTGGTCATGGAGCCGGAGTTCATCGTGGCCGACGAGCCCATCTCCGCACTGGACGTCTCCATCCGTGCACAGGTGCTGAACCTGCTGAACAACATGAAGAAGTCCCGTGGTCTGACCTATCTGTTCATCGCCCACGACCTTTCCGTCGTCCGGTTCATCTCGGACCGCATCGCCGTCATCAGCAAGGGCCGCATCGTGGAGCTGGCAGAGGCTGAAGAGCTGTTCCTCCATCCCCTGCACCCCTACACCAAGGCGTTGCTGAGTGCTGTTCCTATCCCTGACCCGGGTCTGGAAAAGAAGAAGAAACTTCTGGTCTATGACCCTGCCTGCCACGATTACAGCGTGGACAAGCCGGTCTGGGAAGAGATCGCCAACGGCCACTTCGTCTATGGCAACCAGAAAGAGCTGGAAGGCTACCGCAAGGAATATCAGCGTCAGCTCTGATCACTGTCACTTGACTGTATTTTAACACAAATGCCCCGCCGCATTGGGAAACATTCCTCTGCGGCGGGGTTTTGTGCTGTCAGGATATCTGCAAAATAAGAAGTTGTTTTCGTAAGCAGAGTGCATTGAACGACGAGGATTTTTGCCCGCAGACAAGGCGATTTTCCGCAG
>DCCL01000174.1:0-3559 GCA_002313795.1 Faecalibacterium prausnitzii | reverse complement strand
TGCTTATGAAAACGGCTTCTAAGACAGGCAGCTTCCCGTACTGTGACTCCAGCCGACAATGTCGGAGCCACGATACGGGAAGCTGCCTGTCTTTGTTTTTATATCAGTCTTGCGCCGGGTTTCGGCTCATGGGCCTGCCAGAGCGTGACCCACTCGGGCAGATGCAGCGCCGTCAGGCGCTGGGGCAGAGCGGTGAGGTCTCCGCCAGTGAGATACCATGCCGCACCAAAACCGGCCAGCAGCAGAAGCACCAGCACCGCCAGAAAGACGCGGAGGGGATGCTTCTTCTTTTTGGGCTGCGGTCTTGCGGCGGCCTGCGGGGCCTGTCCGGCGGGGAGGAAGCCTGTTCCTTCCGCCTGGGGCAGACCGGCAGCAGCGCGGCGTATCATATCCAGAAGCCAGAGGCCGGGGTTATCCTCATTGGAGACCGTGCGGAGCCAGCAGCCTTTTTTGCTGCTGAGCACCAGCACATGATCCTGCTCCCGCTCAGCACAGCTCACCGCAAGCTCTGTGCCCACGATGCGGCGCGCTGCCTGCGCCCGGGCCACAGCCAGCCGCACCGGATCGTGGGCAGTCTCGCCGTTTTTCAATCCGGCGCGGGCGCGCTTCTCGATCTGAGGGCCAGTTTTGAAGCTGGCATAGCTCATAGTGCCGAAGTCGTAGACCTTTTCCGCTCCCGGCACCTTTTCCAGCCGGGATTTCAGCAGGGCACCTGCTGCGGCGTCCCCGCAGGAGAGCAGGCGGTCATGGCGTTCCAGCGTCTGCACCACCGCTGCGGCCAGACTCGTATCCCCGGCACCGTACAGATCTGCACCAAAGCTGCTGCGCAGAGACTGGGCCGCTTTCTTCAGGCCCGACGGCGTATCCGCATGGACGGCCAGCAGCGTCTCTGCGCCCCGGCTCTTCCATTGGGTCACCGCCTTCCACTGAGGCGAAAGACGTGCCACAGCGTCTGTCAGCCGTCTCTGCGGCGCACCAAACAGGCGAAGCACACAGCGAGTCTCTTCTGCCAAGCCCCATCAACCCCTTTTCTCCCACTTTATAGGAAAATGCGCTCTTTAACGGCCTTTGGTGTTGAATTTTCTCTGCTTTTTCAGACGAATGCCTTATCCAGTGCTGCCAGAGCGGCATCGTCTGCCTGCTCTGCGGCAGTAAAGGTCTGTGTGCCGCCGGGCACCTTGCCCTGGGCCAGACGGAGTGCCATGGCCAGAGCCATCTGTGCTGCCCGGGCACGCACCAGAGCACGGTCCGGACGGGAGACGAAGATCTTCTTCACATAGGCCACGCCATCCCGGGCTGCGCCCAGATAGACCGTACCCACGGGGCGGATCTCGTCTCCCCCGGTGGGGCCGGCCACGCCGGTGACGCTGACCGCAATATCGGCACCAGCCGCAGCAGCGGCCCCCAGTGCCATCTGTGCCGCCACGGGGGCAGACACAACGTTATACTTCTCAATGACCGCCGGGTCTACGCCCACCAGCTTTGCCTTGGCCTGCTCCCAATAGGTCACGAAGCCATAGCCAAACACCTCGCTGGAGCCGGACACCGACGTGATGCGCTGGGCAATGAGGCCGCCGGTGCAGCTCTCTGCGGTCGAGATGGTCAGCCCCCGCTCTTTCAGGGTGCGGACAAGGGTCTCTTCCAGACCGGCCACATCCTCATCATACACCGCGTCGCCCAGAATATCATAGAACTTCTTGGCATATGCGCGGCACATTTTTTTGCCGTCCTCATCGGAGCGGGCACGGGCAGTGATGCGGATCTCGCACTCACCGGTCTTGCAGTAGATGGCGGCTGTGGGGTTGGCATTCTCCAGCAGGTCACACACCTTATACTCGATATCGCTCTCGCCGCCCAGCACCCGCAGGGTGACAGAATGGAGGGTACAGTTCTGGCGTTCCAGCAGCAGAGGCCGGACGCTCTCCAACCACATAGCCTTCATCTCATGGGGAACGCCGGGCATGAGGACGGCGCAATGGCCGTCCTGTTCGAACCATGCGCCGGGGGCGGTGCCGTGGTTATTGATGATCTTATGGCCGTGGACAGGCACCATGGCCTGCTTGCGGTTATTGGGGGTAGTCTTCCGGCCGGAGCGGGCAAAGAAGCTGGTGATCTTCTCCCACTCGCTCTCGTCGAAGACCAGCTCATCCCCGAAGCAGGCGGCAACGGTCTCCTTGGTCAGGTCGTCGGCCGTGGGGCCAAGGCCGCCGGTGAATACCAGCAGGTCGCAGCGGCTCTTGGCCTCATTGACGAAATCGGCCAGACGGCCATGGTTATCGCCGATGGTGCTCTCCCGCTGGACAGTGATGCCCAGGTCGGCCAGTTCCCGGCTGAGATACTGGGCATTGGTGTTGAGGATATTGCCGAGAAGGAGCTCGGTGCCCACACTGATGATCTCTGCTGTCATGGCTCAGCCCTCGAATTCCACATCATCGTTGATGCGCAGGCGGATGCGCTCGGTAGCCTCTGCGGCCTCAGCTTCCAGCTGAGCCAGACCGGGCATCCCGGCTTCAGCCTCGAGGATCTCTTCCAGCTCGGGGCGGATCTTCGGGTGCGGCGGGGTGAAGATGGTGCAGCAGTCCTCATAGGGCAGGATACTGGTCTCAAAGGTATTGATATGGCGGGCCGTCTCCACGATCTCGGTCTTATCCATACCGATGAGGGGGCGGAGGATCGGCAGGTCCTGCGCGGCATCGGTGCACTGGATGGCCTTGACGGTTTGGCTTGCCACCTGTGCCAGGCTCTCGCCGGTGATGAGGGCCTCACAGCCCTGCTTCTTGGCAATGATATTAGCAATGCGCATCATGCTGCGGCGCATAAGGACGGTGAAGAGGACATCCGGAGCGTTATCCCGGATATACTCCTGCGGCTTGGTGTAGGGCACCACAAACAGGTTGGAGCTGCCGGTATAGATGCTGGTCAGCTGAGCCAGAGCTTTTACCTTGAGTTTAGCACGCTCAGAAGTGTACGGCGGGGATGCAAAGTGGATGTGATCCAGTGCCAGACCGCGCTTTGCCATGCGGTAAGCAGCCACCGGGCTGTCGATGCCGCCGGACAGCATGTTCAGCGCACGGCCGCTGGTGCCCACCGGCAGACCGCCCTCACCCGGTACTTTCGGGCCATGAATATACGCACCGTAATCTCGAATTTCTACAATCACCTTGAAATCCGGGTTGCGCACATCCACCTTCAGGTAGTTGTGCTTGCCCAGCAGGTACGCCCCCAGCTCGCGCATCAGCTCCGGGCTGGTCATAGGGTAGCTCTTATCCGAACGGCGGGCCTCCACCTTGAAGGTGCGGATGCCGTGCAGGCTGCTGCCCAGGTAGTCCTCGGCGGTCTGGCAGATGGTCTCAAAGTCCTTATCGCAGACAACAGCGCGGCTCAGTGCCGCCAGGCCGAACACCTTGCTCACCCGCTCAAAAGCGAGGTCCATATCCACATCTTCTTCCTCAGGTTCCATATAGAAGGTGGACTGGGTGCAGTACACTTTGAACTTGCCGACGGTCTTGAGCCGGTAGCGCAGGATCTTCATCATAGCCGACTCGAACTGGTTGCGGTT
>DCCL01000272.1 GCA_002313795.1 Faecalibacterium prausnitzii | reverse complement strand
GCGATGGCCACGCGCTGCTGCTGACCGCCGGACATCTGGCCGATGCTGCGGCGCTCGAAGCCCTTCAGGCCCACGACTTCCAGCATATCCCGCACCTTGCGGCGGATGGTCTCCTCATCCATCTTCTTGAGGCGCAGACCGAAAGCCACGTTCTCGAACACATTCAGATGGGGGAACAGTGCGTATTTCTGGAACACCGTATTCACCGGACGCTTATAGGGCGGCACGCCGGTAATATCCTCACCCTTGAGCAGCACTTTGCCGGAATTGGGCTCCAGAAAGCCTGCGATAAGGCGAAGGGTGGTAGTTTTGCCGCAGCCGGAAGAGCCCAGCAGCGTCACAAACTCTTTGTCATGGATGTCGAGGTTCAGCCCATCCAGAATGCGCTGACCATCAAATTCCACCACGATATCACGCAGTGAAACGATCACCGAGTTGTCCATTTTTTACTTTATCCTCCTTATAACTCAGATACGAAAAAAGACAGGGTTCTCCCCCATCCCTCTCTCGTACCAGGGTGACTTGGAGCCTGCTTTCACAACCATCGCACATTGCCTGAGCGGTCTTTTCCGCATCATTCTGCGTCGTTTCCCCTTGCAATCCGTCAGAATCGCTGCGGAAAATCTCCTTGCCCGATGCAAAAAATCCTCGTTCATCCAACGCCCGCTGGCTGTGGAAGCAGACTCTACCCCGCACAACATCCATGACGACCGGAGGGCCCGTTCCCGGGCCCCTATATTGCGCAGTTATTCTGCCCTGTCCTGTCTATCTTAAACAATCTTTGTCAAAATGTCAATCACTCTGCTGATGTTTGCCGAAACTTTAAATTTTCAGGGGCCTTTTGCATCTATTTATTACAACATTTTTGCATAGATCATCGTTATCTTTCCAAATGGTGCCTGACTTGAGGGAATCTTGCGTTCTGCAGTCTGCAAATGCCGATCTGCCGCCGGGCTTCTCTCTGCGGCCCGCACAAAAAGCATCCGCAGTTCTTCCGCCGCCCCGCAGTGGGGCCATAAACGGATAAAACTGCGGATGTCTCTGTTCCAAAGCGTATTTTACGGCGAATCAGGCTTTCGCATCGCTTCAATTTTTCATGCAGTGGCAGCAACGCCGGAGCGAATATTGCAAACGCATCGTTTTGAGATCACGCCATTTTTCTGATTTGCGATAATACAGCAAAATCATCATGAAGCGTATCCCGTCTGTGTGTCATTCTGAGATGGGCTGCTTCCCTGAATCCTGTCCCTGCGTCTCACTCTGCCAGCTGCGCCGCCGTCAGGCAGAGCGCCTGCACGGTCTTTCCGTCCACGGTGTAAACAGAGTTGTCCCCCGACATCATCATATAATAGCCGTCGGTGCCGATGGCGTAAGTCATGGTGACAGTGCCCTCTGCCGTCGTCACTTCTGCAGTCACAAGAGGGTCATCAAAGCCGCAGGCAGAGGGTTCTGCAGTGGTATCCTGAGCTGTGACATAGCTTGCCAGCGCCGCCAGAAGAGCGTCCGTTTTGTCGGTGTCCAGCGCCGTATCCGGCGCATCCGTCAGCCGCCAGACCGATTGATAGGTGCTGCTGTCAGCCTCGGATGACTCCGAAACGGCTTTCAGGGAGACGTTTTCCCCGCTTTGGAGGGTGTAGTTCACAGCCTCGATGTCCGATACCGTCAGCCCGGCGGGGCAGAACGCGCCAAACAGTCCGGCTTTCGTCTGCTCCATACAGCTGAATTTCGACGCATCCACGGTATAGATGGCATCATCTCCCGCCCGGCGGACATATACATCCCCCGTGACTGCATTTTCTGCTCCTACCGTAAGGGTCGTGCTCTTCCCCGCTGCCTGCACCGTGACGACAAGCTGCGGCGCATCAAAGCCGTAATCTTCCCCCGCCTGCTCTTCCAACTGGCGCTTGGCCTTCATCCCTGCCAGAGCCGTCCGGATGGTGTTGCAGGAAGAGACATCCAGATGATACGCCGGGTCTTCGGCCAGAATCCAGCTGTCGCCCTTCGGCTGAAGAGTCAGCGTATCGCCTTCGTATTGAAGGGACACCTGTTCCAGCGTATCCGATGTGACATCCAGCAGCGGGATGCTGCCGGTCTCGGCTTCGCTGGCCGCCTGTTCGGCCTGCCGGTTGGCGTGGGTCAGCAGAGCCAGCGCCACGCCGGCCGCTGCCACAAGCCCCAGCAGAAGAAACAGGGCACGCTGTTTTGCTTTCATGGTACGGCCTCCTTACTTGCGGCGGCGCAGCAGCACGACCACGGCACCTATGGCCAGCACTGCCGCCGGGAGGATGAGAACGAACACAAGCCCCAGCACTGCAGCCGTATGGCCCGAGATGGTGATGGGTGCTGCTTCCAGCGCCTTAGATTCCACGAGGGCCGTTCCCTCCTGCCCGGCCAGCGCTGCTGCACAGCCCTGCAGGAAAGTCACATTGCCGGGAACCGTCTGATAAACCGCTTCGTTATCCATATTGCCGCAGTTCACCCAGACAACTTCTGCGCCGGTGGTGTCATTGGAAGCATATGCCGCCAGTGCAAAGGGGCCGTCCGGGTCGCCGTCTTCCTGCTGCGCGGTGGTCATCTCATAACCTGCCGTTTTGCTGTAGGAACTTTCCGAACTGACCAGCAGAGCTTCTGCAGTGACTCCATCCGTTTCGGTCATGGTGATGCCCTGTGCCATCTGGAGCAGGACGCGGCGGCTGGTATCGATGCTGTCCAGCACACCGCTCTCGGTATCGGTGGCATAGTCCGGCAGCAGATAGTAGGGATAACCGTTGAGGTAGTGGCTGCTGTCTCCCTCCACCACAAGGCCCTTGGTGCGGGTCAGGCCGAACTCCGCCATCAACCCATCCAGATTGGGGGTGGAATAGTAGCTGTCTGTGGTCAGCATAAGGTGCCCGCCATTTTTCAGGTAGCTGCGCAGAGCCGACATCTCATCCACAAGGCTGCCTGCGGCGGAAAAGTCCTGCTGCGGGTCATTGATAAGGAGCAGGTCGCAGTCTTCTGGGATGCTGTCGGTGAGCAGATCCAGCTGGCTGACTGTGAGGTTCTGGGCTTCCAGCGCTTCCTTCAGGGTGTCCGTGAGGGTCTCACCATGGTTGGTGGTATAGTAGACGTGCAGTTCCTGACTGCCGGTGACCCGGTAAAGTGCTGCTGTGATCTTGTTTTCACCGCCGAAGGTCACGCTGTAGCTTCCGGTGGTATAGTAGTCGGAATAGTCATAGTCGTAGAGGTCGGAAGCTGCAAGGACAACACTCTTTTCCCCTGAAACGACGATGAGACTCCCGTCCTCGACCGACTGTGCACCGTATTGGGCTGCAAAGGTCGGATAAACAGCCGGGTCTTTCAGCTCCCACCGGATATGGCTGCTCTCGGCGGCGTAGCGGTCAAGGAGCTTGGTGATGATGGCGTCTTCGTTTCCGGTCTCGGTCACGTAGTAGATGGTCACATCCTGCGTCAGGTCCCGGGCGATCTGTTTTGAGCTGTCACTGAGAGTATAGAGCCCAGCTTCGGAGAGGTCGAACTCGGTATATTTCGACGGGATGGCCCGGACGATCAGGTTGAGCAGAACTGCCAGCACCACAGCCAGCACCGTAAATGCAGCGGCGTACACCCCGCTGCGCAGACGCAGGCGTTCCAGCGAGCCTGCACTCTTTTTTTCAGGTCTCTTGAAAAATTTCATCTCAGTTCCCTCCCCCTCAGTTCCAGCGGCGCTTCTCGATGCCCTGTGCCGTAAAGAAAAGAAAGAGCACACTCACCGTAAGGTAGTAGACCAGCGTAGGGATGGAGAAACTGTTGTTGACGAACTCTTCAAAGGGGTCAAAGAGGCAGAGGGCGCTCAGCACAGCGCTGAATGCCTCCGTGAGCCACGCACTGCGGAGCAGGAACAGGGCGCTCAGCCCGACGCAGAGGGCCGCAAAGTAGAAACAGCCCAGCGTAAAACTCCGGGTGCGGAGACCTGCGGCAACGGATGCGGCAGCGGCCAGCGCAGTGAATACTGCCAGCGCCACCGCGCTGCCTGCATTGAACATACTGCGGAGGCTGGGCATCATGTAGGCCAGCAGCAGGGCGGAAAATCCCATGACCGCTGCGATGATCTGATTCTCAGTAAGGCCGGAGCAGAACTCGCAGACTGCAATGGCCGCACAGCCCAGCAGAAAATAGCAGAGCAGCGCGGCAAAGTTTGCACCGCAGGCTGAGGCCGTGCCGCCCAGCAGCCAGAGGATGACGATCATCACGCCGTCCACCAGGCAGGGCAGCGCAAATACTGTGCAGAGGGCCAGATACTTTCCCACCACGATGCCCCACACGGACACCGGACTGGTGAGCAGGAGCTGGTCAGTGCGGGCGTGGCGTTCCTCGGCCAGCGAGCGCATGGACAGCACCGGGAAATAGAGCAGGAGCATGAAGATGGTGCGGTAAAGCGTATAGTATCCGAAATCCGTCAGGCCGTAGCCGAGGTTCAGAGCCAGATAATAAAGGCCGGTCGCTGCCAGCAGAAAGGCCGTGAGCACATAGCCCATCATGCCATGGAAAAAGCTGCGCAGTTCCCGCTTGTAGATGGCAAACATCGGTCAGTCCTCCTTTTTGTCTGTTTCTTCCGGAGCGGTCAGTTCCAGGAAAACTTCTTCCAGATCGCGCGTCTCTGTCGCGAGGTCCAGCACCGCCGCAAGTTTTCCCTGTGAGAGGATCAGCGCCTTATCGCAGACAGCCTGCACCTCGCTGAGGATATGGCTGGACAGGATGACCGTATGGGTGCGGCCCAGTTCTTTGATCAGGCGGCGCAGCTCAATGACCTGTGCCGGATCAAGGCCCACGGTAGGCTCGTCCAGAATGATGAGCTGCGGAGACCCCAACAGGGCCTGTGCCACGCCCACACGCTGGCGGTAGCCCTTGGACAGGCTGCGGATGAGCCGCAGCAGCACATCTTCCAGCCCAGTGCGGCGGGCAGCAGACTGCACCTGTCCGGCACGGTCGGCCTTTTTCACTTTCTTCAGTTCAGCCACGAAGTCCAGATACTCGGCCACCGTCATCTCCGGGTAAAGGGGCGGCTGCTCGGGCAGGTAGCCCACACAGGCCTTGGCGGCATCGGCCTCCTCCGGCAGAGGATGGCCTTCTACCGTCACCTGTCCCTCCGTCGCAGCAAGATAGCCGGTGAGGATATTCATGATGGTGGATTTTCCGGCGCCGTTCGGCCCCAGCAGACCATAGATCACGCCGTCTTCCACGGTGAACGAGACATCATCCACGGCAAGACGCCTGCCGTATCTTTTGGTGAGGTGGGATACTTCTATCACAAAAAACGCTCCTTTGCTGTGAGTATGGCCCGGCTGCTCCGGGAATGCCTGATAATTCTAGCCCGAAAATGTGTCAGAAATAAGATAAAGCTGTGTATGTTTCCAAAGTGTGGCTTTTTTGCGTTTGCTCGACCATTTCCGCATCCGGCACAACAAAAAGCGCCGTCTCCCGAATGGGAAACGACGCTCATAATGACCAGTAATCTGCAATTACTTACGGCCGAAACGCTTGTTAAAGCGCTCAACACGTCCGCCGCTGTCAACCAGCTTCTGCTTGCCAGTGTAGAAGGGGTGGCACTTGGAGCAGACTTCGACGTGGATCTCGGGCTTGGTGGAACGAGTCTTGATGACGTTGCCGCATGCGCAGGTGATGGTGCAGTCAACGTAGTTCGGATGGATACCCTGTTTCATTCTTTTCACCTCATTTCTGGTTCTGACTTATTGGGGCCATATTATTCATGTATGTGCCCATCACAACCTTCAATATCGGCTACCCCCTCGAGCGGCCTTGGAAACGATTGCCCCAATATTATAGCATGTCCTGTGAAAAATGCAAGAGTCTTTTTTGATTTTTTCTGTCTTTTTTCTGGAAAGTCTCTCTATCCTGCAAAAATAAAAACAGCCCGACGAAAAATCGTCAGGCTGTCCTCTGATTCCTCCGGCCCTGTCCGGCCCGGGTATGGCGTTCCGATCCCGCAGACAGTGCCCTAACCGCAAAGGCACTCGCAGAGCCGGACGCCGCCGGACAAAGCCTATAGACACCGCATCCTCAGCATAAAATGACAAAGACGCGATGAATCGATGTTATTGGACGAAGTAGACGCCGTCCTTGCCGTCAATGTTGGAGATGGCTACCATGAGCAGCTCATCCTCCTCCGTCCATCCGAAAATGCAGGCATAGCGCAGTTCTTCACCGTTGTAATCAAAGATGACGCCCACGCTGCCATCGTCCAGATACTGGTATGTGCCCTGCACGGTGCCGCCGCCCTGGATCATTGTCGCGCCGCCGTTGGCGTCAAACTGGAACTGCAGCTTGCCGCCGTACTCCGCCAGCGAGGCATCCATTTCGGCCTGCGTCATCTCCTGTCCGTCGATGTAGCCGCCGGAAAAATTCCATGTGGTGTTGCTGAGGTCGGGCGTAGCGGCCCGGGGAAGCTCCCACAGGGTCCAGTCGTCGTTTTCTGCCTCCAATACGGGGGCAGGCAGTGCCGTATCCACGGCCGGAGCAGCCAGAACAGGGGTGGTGAGCGAAGCCAGCAGGGCTGCGCTCAGTGCCAGAGCAGCGATCCGTCTCATAAGATATCCTCCTTTTTAGAGGGCCTGCATCCGGGCCTCGGGCCCTCTGCGCTTTCATCTTAATAAGAGTATACACGATGCTGTTCTGTTCTCTGCCGTTTCGTCACGATTCGACTCAAAACTGTGCCGAATCGCCCCGGCTCAGAGAGAAGCCCGCAGGATGAACTGCCCACCCTGCACCGAGAAGTCCGAAATCCCGCCGTATTTGTCCACAATGGCGCAGATGCTGCGCACCCCGATGCCGTGGCCCGCTTCCCGGGTCACAGGCAGACCGTTCTCGAACCGGACCCCCTCCGGGCAGCTGTTGACGAACTGCAAAAGCAGCTGCCCGTTCTTTTCCCGCGCTGTCACCTCGATAGAAGCAGGCTTTCCCGTTGCCTTTAGCTTGCAGCAGGCGTGGAGCGCGTTTTCCAGTGCATTGGAGAGGAGCACGCAGAGGTCGTTCTCTGCCACCGGGATATCCTGGGGGATCTGTGCCCGGATGCTGAGCGGCACGCCGCTGTTCTCTGCCCGGGATGCAAACGAGGAAAAAATGAGATTGGCCGCTTCGTTCTCGCAGTAGAGTGTCACCTTGCTGGCCTCTATCTCGGAGCAGATACTCTGAATGTAGTCCTGTGCCTGCTCTCCCCTTCCGTTTTCGATGCAGGACGAGATATATTGCAGATGATGGCGCAGATCGTGGCGGTAAGTGCGGGCCTGCTGCTGGGAAGTCCGCAGGGCCTCGATCTCCCGCACCGCCTGCCCGACTTGTAAGTTCAGGTTGTTCTGGGTCTGTTCCAGTCGGCTGCGGGTGCGCTCCTCTGCCGAAGCCCGGAGCACGAACACGATATAGGCCATGCTGCTCACAAAGGGCATAAACTCTACGGCCGCCTGATTGCCCTGCGCCAGCAGGTCTGTATAAATGCGGGTCACATAATCAAAACCATAGCCGAGCAGCGGCACCAGCCCAAACAAAAGCTGCATCGTCCGGGGATACCGTGCAAACTCCCGCGCTGCCGGAGACACATATTGGAGCAGGAGCAGAAGCAGCGGCAGAGTGACAGCCAGCTCCACGGCCGGCTGCATCCACTCGCTGCCGGGGAACACTGCCACTGCCAGCAGCGCCAGCCAACGCCGGAGCTGACAGCACAGATAGGCGGCCAGCACCGAGATGGTCGGCCAGAGAAACTGTCCGCTGAGCAGACAGAGCACCACCGCCAGCGGCCCATGGGTGATGAAGGGATAGACGGCCATTATCTTATCCCAGCCGGCAAAGCAGACCACCACGGCCTGCAGCAGTAACATGATGACGGACGAGGCCAGCATGACAGTTCGTTTTTTCTTCGTCCAGCCGATATCACAGAACGACGCAGACAGCACGATGCCAAAGATGCCCACCGCTGCGCCGTTCACCAGAGTGAGGATGCTCATAGCTGAAACACCTGCTTCTGGTCAAAGACATAGCTCAGATACCGTTTTTTCATCTCAGAATATTTGCCGTGGGGCACCGGCACTTCTGCACCGCCCTGCAATGTAATGGTACGAGCCGTGATGGCTGAAACGTATTCCATATTGATGAGGTAGCAGCGGTGGGGCCGCAGAAAGCTGGGATACGGTTCCAGCTGACTGCTCAGTTCATCCAGCCGCCCGATGCTCTCCAGCGTCGTGCCGTCCTTCAGGTGGAAAATAAGGGTGCGGCCCAGCACCTCGCAATAGACCAGCTGTTCCAGCTCCAGCCGGACGATGCCGCCCCTGCTGCGGAGGATGATACTGTGCTTCTGTTCCCTGCCGCAGGCCGCGATGGCCGAATCCATCAGGCGGAAGAAATCATCCTTCCGGATGGGTTTCAGCTGGTAATACCAGGCATCCACCGCATAGGACTCCACCGCAAACTCAGAGCTTGAGGTCAGAAAGATGATTTTCACGTTGGTATCATGTTCCCGTATCTCCCGGGCCGCAGAGATGCCATTCTCGCCCGGCATCAGGATATCCATCATCAGGATGTCAAAGTGCATTCCCTTTTCGATATCGGCTATCAGTTCCACCGGGCTGTGGTAGCAGATATGGGCAAACTCCTGCCCGGTCGCCGCGGCATACTCCTCCAGTAAAGTTTCCAGCTGACTCAGCGCAGCTGCCTCATCATCACAAAACGCAATTTTTATCACGCGGAAGGTCTCAGTCCCTTCTTTTATTGATTCTTTTCTCCTATAGTATAGATTGTCTGCCCGGTTTCGTCAAGTTTTGGCAGAGGAAACGGTACAGTGCAAAAAGAAGGCATAGGTGACACGACGGTGTATCTCACGCTGATTCCAGCGTCAAACGGCTTCAGATTTGGTGAGGAAGGGCAGTACAATGACGCTTCTCCCCCGCTGTCGCTGTACCACTGCACCGGTCATCCCGGAGGACTTCGCCGATGGTCTGCGCATCGCCCGCGATGAGGACGGCGAGGAGTATTATGTGCCGGAGGGAACGAAGTGGACGAAGTGGAAAAACGGGCAGCAGATTCAAGAACAAGCATATCGAAAAGACCGTGGAGCCGAAAGCAGTATTATTTAACTCGTCGCGGCAAAAATGTTGAAATCTCTGTAAAGCAGGTTGAATCGTATAAAACGCCTGTCTATATCTCTGATAAGGCTACCATTAAGCCAAAAGCTCTGCATGAAATCAACCAAAATACCGAAAAAGCTCTGTCTGCATGGGGCGTTGCTCCCGAGTGAAAACCTGCAATCGTCATTGTCAGCGATGATGAGCTTGCTGGAGCCTTGGGCATTTATGACCCTTGCGAGAATATCGTCTATTATACAGAAAGTGTCGGAAGGAAGGCTGTCCAAGAAGCAGCTGGTGGCGCTGGCGCTATTGAAGCTCACGAAATGTGGCACATGAATCAAGCCGAAGATTTCCGTCAGGCCGGATGGACAATTACGCAAAACAATCGAGGAAAGTATCTCGATGCTCTGTGCGAAAAATGCAAAAAGCGAATTGACAAACTCGGCATCACGCGAGATAATGTAGGAGAAATCAGCGATTATGCTAAACGAATATACCACGACCGGCGATATGATGAGGTTGAAGCCGAATACAAATCTTTAAGAGAGAAGGGATTGTGAGCTTTATGTATATTGTGGATGCTCATGAAAAAGAGCTGTGGGAGAGAGTCAAACCCTATTTGGATAATGATGGTTTGCGTGAAGACGCACCTCCCGAAGTTATCGCTGCCGATAAAGAATTAACAAAACTGGCTTGGGAAGACTGGAACCAGTAATCACCACGATGCACAACGCACCGTGGTTTTCTTTTGCTATAAAAACTGGATACCTCAAGCGTCTTTGCCATCGGGCAGGGGCGCTTTTTTCATGCCGTTTTCGCTCAATGGCAGAGCTGCTGATTTGTAACCAGCGGACGCGGGTTCGATTCCCGCAGACGGCACCATCGTCTCTCCTGCTGCAGACGATGCTCTTTCAGGCTTCTTTTTATGGGTGTTTCGGGGCGGTTCACCCTCATTCTCCTCAATTTGTATCAATGTCAAACGCCTTACAAAAAGGAAAGCAGAGCGTAAAACGGGTTTGCCCAAAGAAAAGAGCGCCGATCCATAACGAATCAGCGCTCTTTTTCATTATGCAGGAGAAGGGGGTCGAACCCTCACTCCGTTGGAACTGGTGCCTAAAACCAGCGCGTCTGCCATTCCGCCACTCCTGCACGAGAACTACTGATTATAGTAACAAGATTCGGCGCAAAAGTCAACTGCCGGAATGATAATTTTCCGGAATCCGGTTCATAATAACAGAAAACCACAAGGGAGGCCATACACGTGGACGAAAAGCACCGGTCCCGGCGGGCAAAGCAGCGGCAGCGCTTCCAGATGGCAGCTGCTTATCTGCTGCTGTTCCTTATTGCGGCGCTGGGCTGGCTTTACAGCCGCCTGCCGGACCGGGTCTATCTGGAACCGGGGCAGGAACTGTATCTTCCCCGTTTCCGATGGGTTGAGCCGATGAGCGGCCGCGGGAGCCGGAATGCCGCCAGCACCCGGGCTGCAGGAAGCTTTCAGACCACTCTGACGCTGGGCGGCTGGTTTCCCATCAAGACCGTCCGGGCCATCGTGGAGGAGCGCCCCCGGGTGACTGTCTGCGGCACACCGTTCGGGGTCAAGATGTTCTCGGAAGGAGCGCTCATCGTAGGGTTTTCTGAGATAGGCCAGACCAGCGGCGGCACCGCAAACCCGGCAAAAGCCGCCGGGCTGCGGCTGGGCGACCGGGTCATCTGCATCGGGCAGACCCGCACGGAAAGCAATGACGCTGTAAAAGAGGCTCTGGATGCCGCTGAGGGACAGGCTGTGGAGGTCATCTATATCCGCGGCGGGGAGCAGAAGATCACCACTCTGACCCCGGTGTGGGACAGTGCTGCCGGGCAATGGCGGGCCGGGATGTGGGTGCGGGACTCCTCTGCCGGGGTGGGCACTCTGACCTTTGCAGACGAAGAGCTGGGCGTTTTTGCGGGGCTGGGCCATCCCATCAGCGACAGCGACACCGGCGAAAGCGTAGCCCTGCGCAGCGGGGAAATCGTCCCCTGCGAGATCACCGGGTGCAGCATCGGCACTGCCGGAAGCCCCGGCGAACTGAAAGGCCGCTTTCTCAGCGCTCATGCCATCGGCACCATCCGGGTCAACAGCGAGAACGGCGTTTATGGCACCACCCGCACCCACTTTTCCGGGCAGACCCGGGAGCTTGCCTTTGCGCAGGAGGTCACGACCGGCCCTGCTGAGATATGGACCACCACCGAAGGCGAGATTCCCCGCGCCTACAAAATTCAAATCGAGCGCATCAGCGACGCCGACCCCCGGCGCAATCTGGTCATCCGGGTGACAGACCCTTCCCTGCTGGACGCCACCGGCGGCATCGTACAGGGCATGAGCGGGAGCCCCATCCTGCAAAACGGTCGGCTGGTGGGCGCTGTGACCCATGTTCTGGTCAACGACCCCACCCGGGGCTATGGCATCTTTGCGCAGACCATGCTGGAACAGGCCAAAACAGCGGCAGAAGCCGCAAAAGAATAACGGATTTCCCTTTCAATGCAGTTGTCTCGCCCTTTTCAACGGAAATCATTTGTAAGAAAAAAGGCAAAATCAGTTTATTTCCAAAAAATGTCATATTTTCCTATTGCATTCCATGGAAAAATATGGTAAAATTCGTGGTGTCAAGGGAACTGCACACATTGGAGGATAGTACGATGGATAAAGTAAGATTTTTGATGTCGGATACCAGTCCCGAAGTCACGGCAGCCTGCCGCGAAGCTCTGGAACAAAAAGGTGTGGATGTAACCGTTGTAGAAAAAGACGGAACAAAGGTCCTGCAGAAGATGCTCACCGTGCGGCCGCAGGTCGTTCTGCTGGACGCCTTCATGCCCGGTCTGGATGCACTGGCCGTCAAGCAGAAGTATGTTGCAGCCGGAGAGACTCACACCTCGTTCTTTGTGACCGGTGCCTTCCAGAGTGAGGAAATGGTCCAGGAACTGCTGGATGAGGGTTTCGCCTACTATTTCGTCAAACCTTTCGACGAAGGCGTTCTCGCCAACCGGGTGCTCAAGGTGGCCCACGGGCAGCAGAAGCATATCATCACGGCCAGCGTGGACAGCGATGAGCTGAAAGTCACCGAGATCCTGCACCAGATCGGTGTTCCCGCCCACATCAAGGGCTACCAATTCCTGCGCGACGCCATCCTGCTCACCACAAATGAGCCGGAATACATCAACGCCGTCACAAAACGGCTCTATCCCGAGATTGCCAAGCGCAACTCCACCACCGCCAGCCGCGTGGAGCG
>DCCL01000184.1:2304-12252 GCA_002313795.1 Faecalibacterium prausnitzii | reverse complement strand
TCCCGGGTATCCAGCATGATGCCGGAGAGCAGACCCTCCGCCTCAATACGGTTGGGTTTGTCGTCGCGGTCGCCCACATACTGCAGAAATTCTGTTACCAGCTCACTGGCCGAGGATGCATAGGGCTCGTGGCAGACAAGGTCGGCTTTTTCGATAAAGCCCACACCCTTGCGGTGATGGTCAATGACAGCCACCTTGCCGCACTTGTCCAGGATCTCCCGGCTCTCCACAAGGCTCAGCTGGTATGTATCCACCACAATACACAGCGTCCGCTGGGAGATGATGGGCAGAGCACCCTTGGGGTCGATGAAATCATCCTCCTGCCCTGCCGCCACCAGCGCATTGATGAGGCTGGTGGCCAGTGTGGCTTCACGCCGCACGGCAATGACCGCCGGGACATCACAGATCTTGCAGATGCGCAGCACACCCTCGGCAGAACCGATGGCGTCCAGATCGCTCATCCGGTGGCCCATGATGACCACATGGTCGGCCTCTTTGATGAGCTTGACCAGCTGGTCTGCCACGATACGGCTGCGCACCTTACTGCGCTTTTCTACACCGTGGCTGACGCCGCCATAGAAGGTGAAGCCGTCGGGGGTCATCTCAGCGGCCTGGTCGCCGCCGCGTCCCTGGGCCATATCCAGCGCCTGCACAGCCATATCCTGGGCTTCGTGGAGCGTCTTGGCCCCGCGGCCGATGCCGATGGAGATGGAGAGGTTCACACTGGGGTCGAGGGCACGGATCTTATCCAGCACATCGTAGCCCCGCTTGGCAAACTGCTCCAGCTGGCGCTCTTCCACCACGGCGATATACCGGCCGCTGGCCACCCGGCGCAGAAAGCCGGTGCCCCGTCCGATCATCTCTTCCAGCACGCGGTTGATGCCCTCCAGCAGGCGGGCCCGCTCACTGTCCAGCATATCGCTGAACACGTCGTCGTAGCCGTCCACAAGGAAGACCAGATACCCCGGGCGGCTGGCCTTATACTCGGCCTCCACTTTGCGCAGGGCCGTTTCTTCATTCAGTACCACCAGCGTCATGCTCTCGGCGTCGCCGGGCACTGTAGACGTGTGGGCACACCACACGCCGTCGGCCACGTTCAGCAGCTGGCCGCCGATCTTTTTGGCAGTCTGCAGGTCCAGACCGGGCAGCACCTTCTGCACGCGGGGCGTCAGCAGGGCTTCTCCCTTCAGCAGCCGGGTGCGGAACTCAGTGTTGTACCACAGCAGCGTCTCTCCCGAAAGGAGAGCCACCGGCTGGCTCAGCGGTTCCAGACTGAATTTTGCCTTGGACTTTTCAAAGCTGCCGCCGCAGACCCAGCGGGCCACCCAGTTGCGGAGCTTATAGCGGAACAGCCCGAACAGGACGCCCCACAGCACCGCCAGCACCAGAAGCAGCGGCCAGATGGCCGGGCGCTGCACCAGCAGCACCAGCACCAGCAGGGCGCAGAGCACCGCCAGAGCAGCGGTCAGCATTTCCAGAGTCCATCTTGGTTTTTGTTTCATGAAACGTTATGCCTCCTGAGGGCCGTCTGCGGCGCAGCGCGGCCCGGATGCTCAGACCTCCATCAGGATGGGGAGGATCATGGGGCTGCGCTTGGTGCGGCGGTAGATATAGCTGCTCAGCGCCTCACGCACCCGGGTCTTGACGCTGTTCCAGTCGCGGACGTGCTCATCCACACAGCGGTCGAGGGCCGTCTCCACGATGCTCTGGGCACCGTCCATCAGGCTCTCGTTCTCCCGCACATAGACGAAGCCGCGGCTCACGAGGTCGGGGCCTGCCAGCACCTTGCCGGTCTTGCTGTCCACCGTTGCCACGATGATGACGAGACCGTCTTCCGACAGATGCTTGCGGTCCCGCAGGACGACATTGCCCACATCGCCCACACCGAGGCCGTCCACCATAACGGCACCGGCCGTCACTGGCTCACCCAGCTTCATCTCATCCCGGCTGAGGATGACGTTGGAGCCATTCTCTGCGATGAGGATGTTGCTGGTGGGGATGCCGAGGCTTGCCGCCGTGATGGCGTGCTTCTTGAGCTGCTTGTACTCGCCGTGAACGGGCAGGAAATACTTGGGTTTGGTCAGGGTGAGCATCAGTTTCTGCTCTTCCTGGCAGGCGTGGCCGGAGACATGGACATCATACATGCCCTCGTAGATGACCTCAGCGCCCAGCAGGAGCAGGCCGTTGACGATCTTGGTCACGCTCTTCTCGTTTCCGGGGATGGGCTTGGCCGAGATGATGATGAAGTCGCCGGGGCCCACCCGCACCTGACGGTGGCTGCAGGAAGCCATCCGGCTCAGGGCGCTCAGGGGCTCACCCTGACTGCCGGTCGTCACCAGCACCACCTGCTCCGGCGGGTACTGGTTCAGCTCGTCCACACTGATCAGGGTGCCCTCCGGGATGTGCATATAGCCCAGCTCCTGCGCCATGGCCGTGTTGTTGACCATGCTGCGGCCGCTGAACGCCACCTTGCGGCCATCCTCCACAGCCAGATCGATGATCTGCTGCACGCGGTAGATGTTGGACGCAAAGGTCGCAATGATGATGCGCTTGTTGCGGGCACGGGCAAACAGGCTGCGCACACCGGCAGCAACCTTCTGCTCTGTAGCCGTAAAGCCCGGGCGCTCTGCATTGGTGGAGTCGCTCAGCAGGGCCAGAACGCCGCGCTGGCCGTACTCTGCCAGCGTGGACAGGTCGGTGACCCCGCAGGCCAGCGGGGTATAATCGACCTTGAAGTCGCCGGTCTGGATGATGGTGCCGGCAGGGCTGTCAATGGCGAAAGCCACCGCGTCCGGGATGGAATGGTTCACATGGATGGGCTCAATGGTAAAGCAGCCCAGCTTGAACTTCTGCTTGGGTGTGATCTCCACGAACTTGGTCTTGCCCGCAAGACCGAACTCCTCCAGCTTGTTTTTGATCAGGCCGCAGGTCAGGCGGGTGCCGTAGATGGGCAGGTCGATCTTCTGCAGCAGATACGGGATGCTGCCGATATGGTCCTCATGGCCGTGGGTGATGAGCAGGCCCTTGATCTTATCCTTGTTCTGCACCGCAAAGGTGAAGTCGGGGATGACCATATCCACACCGAACATATCATTATCCGGGAACACGAGGCCGCAGTCCACGATGATCATATCGCCGCAGCACTCGTAGATGGTCATATTCTTGCCCACTTCGCCCAGGCCACCCAGCGGATAGATATGGATGGGAACCGCTGCCTCTCTGGACTGCTGCGGGCGGCGGGGACGCCGGGTATAATGGGGACGGCGGGTGGTGCGGGGCCGCTTCTCGCCGGATTCACCTGCCTTGGCCGGAGCCGGGGCGTGGTTCTGTTCTTTCGTTTCTTTCGTCTGTGCCATCGAAAACCTCCAGAAATTCAATCAGCAAAAGCAGGCCCATCTCCTTAAAAGATGTCCTGCCCTGCACGGGAGGAAGCATAAAAACGCATCTGCTTCCCTCGGATGCATCGTATAGAAATTATTTTATCAGCGTGATTTTCAGTCACTCTGTTGGTTCCGCAGAAAGCCATCTTGCCCATCCAGTCCATCTGTTCGATGCGACCGCGGCGCTTCGGCAGGAACGCTGTGAGCGCACCCACGGCACGCTCCTATACGCATTTCGTTGCCACAAGTATAGTATTTCTCGCCTCTTTTGTCAATTCCAAGCTTGGACTGCAAGGCGGCAAATTATGCCCTGCCCCTTGACAGAATGGGGAAAATAGCTCTAAATAGAAGTATCACGAGATCATGGGAGAAACAGATGAAACAGGTTGAAGTTTACACCGACGGCGCGTGCAGCGGCAACCCCGGCCCCGGCGGCTGGGGAGCCGTGCTCCGCTACTGCTTTAACGGCAAGGTCTACGAAAAGGAGCTGAGCGGCGGCGACGCCTCCACCACCAACAACCGGATGGAGCTGACGGCCTTCATTGAGGCCCTGCGCCAGCTCAAGGAGCCCTGCGAGGTGCGGCTCTGCTCGGACAGCCAGTACGTCATCAACGGGCTGGAAAAGGGCTGGGCAAAGGGCTGGAAGCGCCGGGGCTGGAAAAGATCCGACGGCTCCCCTGCCCTGAATCCCGACCTCTGGGAACAGGCCCTGGAGCAGGAGGCGCGCCACAAGATCACCTACGTCTGGGTCAAAGGCCACGCCGGCCACCCGGAGAATGAACGCTGCGACCAGCTTGCGGTCGCCCAGAGCCAGGCACATGGCGGGAGACAGGGACGATGAGCGATACTTTTCTGCCCGGGAACGGGTTCGACACCTACGAGCAGCAGGACAGAGTCCTGATGGGCCTGAGCGGCAGTCTGCGCTCCGGCGTAGCGGTCCGCATCCTGCAGCAGCAGGGCTTTGCTGTGGCGGCTGCTGTCGTCCGGCTGGCCGACACTCCTGAGGAGCACGCTGCTGTGGACGCAGCCAAGGCGCTGGCCAAAAAGCTGGGCGTAGAGTGCGTCACCCTCAACGCAGAGGCTCTGGCCGGTCAGGATACCGCCTCGGCCCGCTTTGCCGCCCTGCTCACTGCCGCCGACAAGCTGGGCATCCAGTATATCGCCTCCGGCCACCACGCCCGCATCGAAACGGACGAACGGGGTGCCAACCATCTGTTCCCGCCCCAGAGCGACGCCCCGGATGAGAGCGATGTCCTTGCCGCCCTGCCGCCGGAGGTACTGAGCCGCCTCATCCTGCCGCTGGGCGAGTTTGCCTCCGAGGATGTGGCCGAGATGGCGGCAGATCTTCAGCTGTAATATTTCGTTGTGACGCAAAAAAGGCCCTGTGCAGCAGATGCTGCACAGGGCCTTTGGTTTTGATTCAGTTCTGGGGATGCACGATATCACGCCAGTCGAGATCGCCCCGCTCCAGACCATGGATGAGCACTTCAGCGGTGGCGATATTGGTCGCCATCGGGATGTTATGCACATCACACAGACGCAGCAGAGTCATCTCATTGGGCTCACTGGGCTTTGCGTTGATGGGATCGCGGAAGAACAGCAGCAGATCCACTTCGTTGCAGGCAATGCGGGACGCGATCTGCTGGTCGCCTCCCTGCACACCTGCCAGAAAGCGCTGCACCTGCAGGCCCGTAGCTTCTGCGATCATCTTACCGGTCGTACCGGTGGCTACCAATTTATGCTGGCTCAAAATCCGGCAGTACGCCGTGCAGAACTGTACCATCAGCTCTTTTTTGGAGTCATGCGCAATCAGTGCAATCGTCATCGGTCAACCTCTCCTTTTCCCACTCCCCTGTACGGGGCAATCATCTTGCACATATCATAGTATCACAGTTTCTTGCTTTTTACAACCGTTTTTCGGGCAAAAGTTCCAATTTTTCATAGATTTCTGCCAAATTCACGCACCAACGCTCAGGCAGCGGGCTGTTCTGCAGGCTGTTCCGCGGGAACGTTACCGTCTGCTGCTTCTCCCTCTGCTTCGGGCTGCTGGCCCTCTGCGTCCTGCCCGTCAGCTGTCACGCCAGATATGCTGTCTGCCGTATCTTCTTCCAGCGTCAGCGTTCCTTCCTTCATGGCCGTATAGGCGTTGAAGATATCCGCCACCAGATTGCCTGCACGGGCACCGCCGCCGCCGTATTCGATGACGATACCGAGGGCGATCTCCGGGTCTTCCGCCGGGCCGTAGGCGATCATCATGGTGTTGGTGTAGTGCTTGCGGGTGCCGCCTGTCCAGTAAGACTCACTGCGCTGAGGGGTGCCGGTCTTACAGGCAATGGTGATGGGATAGTCCTTCAGTCCTGCCACCGTCTCAGACACGCCGATCATGCCCTGTTTGACCAGATCGAAGGTCTCGCCCTTATCCTCAATGACATCCATCACCTCAGGCTGGGTCTCCTGCAGCACCTTTCCGGTGTTGGTGTCGAGGATGGCTTTCACAAAGTGGGTGCGGTAGCGGGTGCCGCGGTTTGCCAGCGTACCTGCATAGGTTGCCAGCTGCACCGGCGTCACCACCGTATTGCCCTGACCGATAGCTGCCTGGATATCCAGGGACGAAGTGTAGTTGGAGTCACTCTTGGTGGTCAGGCGTCCCAGAGCCTCGTTGACCTCCACGCCGGTGCGTACGCCGAGGCCCATCTTATAGGCGTAGGCATCGTAGACATCACTGGTGGTGCGGCGGCCCACATCATAGAAGAAGATGTTGCAGCTCCATTTGATAGCCGTCACCACATCGATATTGCCGCTGTGGCCGTGGCGGGTGCACTTGGGGTGGTAATCCGGGTAGTAATTATAGACGCCGTTACAATAAACTGTAGAATAGCGGTTGATGACACCGGTATCCAACGCTGCTACTGCTACCGCCGGCTTAAAGGTAGAGCCGGGGGTATACAGACCCTGCAAGGCGCGGTTGAGCAGCGGCAGGCTTGGGTCTGCGCTGTACTCGCTGTACTGGGTCGCAAACAGGTTCTGATCGTAGCTGGGGTAGTTGGAAGAGGCCAGCACACTGCCGTCCTTGGTGCTGATGACCACCACCGCACCGGCTGCGGCCTTGGCGGAGCTGCCGGTATTATAGGTGCTGTTTATCATCTGGATGTTCTGTGCCAGCGCCTTATCCACGGCCTGCTGGAATGCACTGTCGATGGTGAGCTGGACGGTGTGGCCCGGCTCCGGCACGGTAGTCATGGCCGTGCCCACGATGACGCCATCCGAACTGCGGGTGATGGTCTCCACGCCGTCCTTGCCCCGCAGCTCGTCTTCATAGACCGCTTCCAGGCCCGACACGCCGATCATATCGTTCATGTTGTAGCCTTTTTCCCGCAGAGGATAGGTGGTCTGACCGTTCTCATCGGTCACTTTCCACTTTTCAGCGGTGATCTTGCCCACGCGGCCCAGCACATGGGGGATGATATCGCCCTCGTCGTAGCTGCGGGTGCTGGTCTCCACGATCTCCACACCGGGCAGGCTCAGGCTGTTTTCCTTGATGGTAGCCACTGTCTTCTCGTTGACGTTTTCTGCCATGACGAAGTTGTTCACGTTGGAAAATGCCTGTAATTGCATCTCATAGTGGATGCCGCCCAATACTCTCTGCCAATGGAGCGAGAAGTTTTCCAGGTTGTAATCTTCCACCAGCTTTTCCATCACGTCGTCGGCGGTCGCATACTGCTGCAGCCCCAGCGAATCCTTCATATTGGCCAGCGCCTTCTGGTCGCTGGTGCTGTTGGGGTCAGCGGTAAAGCTGTAGTGACCGGCCGCGTCCGGCTCGCCGATGAGGAGGGTATCATTCCATGTCTCCCCGTCGGCTTCCAGAAGACCGACGATCTTCTGGAGCATGGCATCCAGATCTTCGTCTCCCATCAGCAGCTTGCTGAGCACCACATTATAACTGGTGGTGCTGGCCGCGATGCGGCGTCCGGCGCTGTCTACGATATCGCCGCGGGCAGCGGTCACGGTAAAGTTGTAGTCGGTGGTGTTGGTCGCCTGCGACTTGAAGTTCTCGCCGTTGACCAACTGCAGAAAGATAAGCCGCAGCACATACATGGCCACCAGCACCGATGCGGCAGCGATGAGCACCGCCATCCGGCGCACTACGATCTTGTGTTCATCCTGATTCATCCGTTCTCCTTCCGGCGAAGGGCATCACACCACGCCGTTGTCGATCTTGAATTCGGTGCTGATGCGGAGCACCCCGCGGTAGAGCAGCCAGCTCACCGGCATCGTGAGCAGCGCCGAAGGCACCACGAACCAGAGCAGCCGCTCCACGGCACCGGCATAGCCGGGCATATAATAGAAAAACAGCCAGTCCGCTGCCAGCACCAGCAGGGAGCAGCCCAAGGTTATCAGCACAAAGTTGACCGGGGTGCTTTTCAGGTAGAGCTGCACCACCATCGATATCCCGAAGCAGAGGATCATCAATTCCAGTGCCAGCATTCCCACGGTGCGGCCGGCGGTGTAATCCCACATCAGGCCACAGACGGCACCGTAGATGGCACCGGCAAACTCTCCCTCAAAAGTTGCCACCGCCAGACAGAGAGGCAGCAGCCAGAGAGGCTTTGCCGCGCCGAACTGGAACAGGCCCGGCGTTGTCTGCAATGCGGTGCATACCACCAAAAGCAGAGTATAGCAGCCCCATTTCAGCACCTGGGTGCGGCTGCGTTTGCGGCGAGATTCCATCTCCGGCCCTCCTCAATAATTGGTGATGATGAACACGTGGCGCACGGTGCGGGGGTCTGCGCCTGGTTCAATGACGGCCGTCATGGATTTGCCGCTGGCCTCGGGCACCAGCTCCTTGATGACGCCCACCAGCACATCGGGCGGGAACACGCCGCCCAGTCCTGTGGTGATGACCTGGTCGCCTGCCTCACTCAGGGTGCTGCGGGCCAGATTGGACAGCACGCACAGACCATCTGCGGCATAGTCGGCCCCGCCGGTGATGATGCCGTTATCCCGGGTACGGGACACCACGCCCGCCGCGTTGAAGCTGGGGTGAAGGATGGTCATGACCTTGCAGCTGGTGAGGTCGGCTTCCCGCACCACACCCAGCAGATAGCCTTCATCGCTGATGACGGCATCGTTGACGGCCACGCCGTCCATGGTGCCCTCGTCCAGCGTGAAACCCCAGAAGGAATCCAGAGGGTCACGGCCAATGACGAAGGAAGACGTGTAGCTCAGCTCCGGGTGCTGCTCCTGAATGTTGGCCAGCGCCTTGTAAGCCTCGTTTTCCGCTTTTATCTTGTCGTAATCCACCATCTGTGCCCGCAGCTGGGCATTTTCGTCGGTGAGCTGCTTGTTTTCGTCCAGAATGGCGTCGATGTTGGCGTAGTTTTCCCAGAGGGAAGCCACGCCGCTGCTCACAGCAGCCGCAGCCCGCTGGAACGGGGCCACCGCCACACTCAGCAGCTCCTGAGGCGCAGCAGTCAGTCGTCCGTTGGCACCGGCATAGGCCATGATGCCCACTAGAAAGACCGCGATGGCGATCAGGATCTTAAATTTCCATGTGTCAAAAAAGTCTTTCAAGACCGGCTCCTCCCAATCTGCAAAAAAGCGCGGACAGCCGTGCCATCCGCGCTCAAAGTCTCATCTTCTGCGGCGCAGCAGCGCAAAGGTATCTCCCCCGGCCAGCCGCCGCAGATGGCACAGCCGAAGCTTACATATGGCCGCCGTCGGTATCCAGAACATCGTGCAGGACATCCACATGGTCCAGCACAGCGCCTGCGCCCTTGGCCACGCAGTCCAGCGGGTCTTCTGCCACATGGACGTCGATGCCGGTCTCGCTCTCGATGAGCTTGTCGAGGCCCTTCAGCAGAGCACCGCCGCCGGTCAGGGTGATGCCGTGGTCGATGATATCTGCACTCAGCTCAGGCGGGGTGCGCTCCAGAGTCTCCTTGATGGCACTGGTGATCTTGACCAGGCACTCCAGCAGAGCCTCACGGACATCCTCGGAATGGACGACGACATTCTTGGGCAAGCCGTCCACCAGATTGCGGCCCTTGATCTCGAGGGTCATCTCGGGATCCATGGGATAGGCAGAGCCGATCTCGATCTTGATCTGCTCTGCGGTGCGCTCACCGATGAGCAGGTTATACTTCCGCTTGATGAAGGCGATGATGGCCTGGTCGAACATATCACCAGCCATCCGGACGCTGCGGGAAGCTACGATGCCGCCCAGAGAGATGACAGCGATCTCAGCAGTGCCGCCGCCGATATCCACGATCATGCTGCCGGTAGGCTCACTGATGGGAAGGCCCGCACCGATGGCCGCAGCCATGGGCTCTTCGATGACCGACACCTGACGGGCACCGGCCTTGAGGGTCGCCTCACGCACAGCGCGGCGCTCCACCTCGGTGACGCCCGACGGGATGCAGATGACCACACGGGGGCGGGAGAACATGCTGTTGCCGCAGGCCTTCTTGAGGAAGTTCTCCAGCATATTTGCGGTGATATCGAAGTCGGCGATAACGCCGTCCTTCAGGGGGCGGACTGCCACGATGCTGCCGGGGGTACGGCCGATGAC
>DCCL01000184.1:0-2212 GCA_002313795.1 Faecalibacterium prausnitzii | reverse complement strand
GGCTCACGCATGATGATGCCCTTGCCCTTCATGTAAACGAGGGTATTGGCAGTACCGAGATCGATACCAACATCCTTTGAAAACAGACTCATAATTGTACTCTCTCCTTACGTTCTTCCAAGGTCTATTCCAAAACGCAGGGCCGTCTGCGGCCTTTGGCAGACAGCTCATCGCAGAATAACACGTTTTTATTATAGCCGCAAGGCGCGCTTTTCTCAAGCGTTTTATCAAATTTTTCGAGTTTTTTCATTTTTCCGGCCAGCGCCCCGGGCAGGGCCCGTTCAGAAACTTTTCAGCAGGCGGGCCGTCCGGCTCACGGGCAGGCCCATGATGGTGTAATAGTCCCCTTCCAGCCGGTCGAGCCAGAGGGCGGCGCGGCCCTGAATGGCATAGGCTCCGGCTTTATCGTAGGGCTCTGCCGTAGCAGCGTACCGCTCGATCTCCTCTTCCGGGATGGGGAAGAAGGTCACTTTGCAGCTGTCCACGAAACTCTCAGTCCGTGTGCCATTCGAGACGCAGACGCCGGTATGCACCTCGTGGGTGGAGTCGGAAAGGGCCAGAAGCATCCGCTTGGCGTCCTCCACATCACGGGGCTTGCCGAACACCTCCCCATTCACATCCACAACGGTATCGCAGCCCAGCACCACGGCCCCGGGATGTGCCGCTGCCACCGCAAGACACTTGCCGATCGCCAGTTTTTCCACCAGCTGCGCAGGAGTATCGGCGGTGACTGCTTTTTCATCAAAATCGCTCACACAGACAGTGAAATCCGTCGTGTACAGGCTCAGAAGCTCTTTCCGGCGGGGGCTGCCGGAGGCTAATATCAGATTCATTCTGTTTTCCTCTTATTTTCCATCTTTGACCGCAGGGCCGGGCATTTTACGTCAGAACTCTTATATGGGCACGCTCATGGCTCTCCCTCCGGGAGGGTTTTCACCAAAGGCGGCTGAGAAGGTTCTTACTTTCCCGTCGAGCCGAAGCCGCCCTCACCGCGCTGCGTATCGCCCAGCTCCTCAGCCTGCACGAATGCCGCCGTATACACCGGTGCGATGCAGAGCTGTGCCACCCGCTCACCGGGCTGGATGGTATAGGCCTCTGCGCCCAGATTGACCATAGGCACCTTCAGTTCCCCGCGATAGTCGCTGTCCACGACGCCGACGCCGTTAGCCATACAGAGACCGTGTTTAATGGACAGGCCGCTGCGGGCATAGACCAGCGCCACAGCATGTGCGCCGGGCAGTTCGATGGCAAGGCCGGTGGGCACCAGCACCCGCTGCATGGGGGCAACGGTCATGGGCTCATCCAGCACAGCGCACAGGTCAGCGGCAGCAGAGCCGGGAGTGGCGTAAGCCGGAGTCTTTGCCCGGACATCCAGCACTTTGTATTTTACAGTAATAGGTTCCATTGTATACCTCATATTTTTATTTCAGTTTGTTTCCTCTTGTTTTTTTCGCATGGAATCGAAGAGTTTTTTTCAAGGGGAGAAAAGGAGTGTGTCCGCCGGGAAATATCGGAGTGTGCGGCGAAAGCTGCATCTCTTCAGCTTAGGCCGTCCGGCAGTTTCCTGCCAGCTATCGCAAGCAAGTTGCGATTGAGCCGCTCGGCAGGAAACCGCCCTCCGCCCTGCCTCCGGTGATGGATGCTGAGTTGAAGGCGCGGCTTCCGGGGGAGCGACTTCTCAGGCACGCCGGTTGTTTCCCGAGCAAGTATCCGCTGAGAGTTCTGCTACGAAAAATTCAGATGTCATTTCCCGCCGACGCGAGGGGATTTTCCGGCGAGGCGGCTTTCTAGCCCGCCGGGAAATACCGGAGCGGCAGGCACAAAGCTGCATCTCCTCGGCAGAGCCGTCCGGCAGTTTCCTGCCAGCTATCGCAAAACAAGTTTGCGATTGAGCCGCTTGGCAGGAAACCGCCCTCCGCCCTGCCTCCGGTGGCATACTGACATTTGCTTTTCCCCGCTCCGTTTCTACGCCCAGAGATTCCAGCCTCTCAGTTCGTCCCTTTGAAATACAGTCCCCGGGTGAACTCGCCCTCGAAGGGAGCGTGCTGACGGATGCTGTCCAGAACAGCGGCAGCTTCTTCCCTGCTTTCCTGCGTGAAATAGGCCATGCCATAGTCCACCGTCAGTGCACCGGGCTTATCGCCCATATAAATAGGCACCGGATTGTAGATCGTGCGCACGCCCAGACCGCACCGCACCGGGAACTTTTTGG
>DCCL01000210.1 GCA_002313795.1 Faecalibacterium prausnitzii | reverse complement strand
CATGCGCGGGGGTGATCCCAGCCTGTTTCCAGAAATCCTAGAGAAAGGAGCCTTTTCCCCGCATGCGCGGGGGTGATCCTGCCCCTGAACGTCTTTGCTCATCACGGCGAGTCTTTTCCCCGCATGCGCGGGGGTGATCCCATCTGGGCTTTCACCGGGTACTTTACCAGCGCCTTTTCCCCGCATACGCGGGGGTGATCCTACGGGCTTGGCCGTGCTGCATCTGCACTGGAACTTTTCCCCGCATACGCGGGGGTGATTCCGGTCAGGAAACTCCGACCTTCCGTCGCAGCGACTTTTCCCCGCATCAGCGGGGCTATCCGGAAACGAAAACCGCCCCTGAGGCATCCATTCAGACGCTTCAGGGGCGGTTGCTCATTATTACAAAAAATTATCTCTTAGCTTTTTCGGCCAAGGCGTGCACATATTCTGCGCAGGCATCCCAGTCGCGGTTTTTTACTTTATCTTTGGGCATGAGGCTGCTGGCAAGGCCCACGCCAAGGCAGCCGGCAGCGATGAACTCCGGGATATTCTCCGGCGTCACACCGCCGATGGCGATGTAGTTGGTGTCGTCGAAGGGGCCTTTCAGGTCCTTGATGTAGCTGCGGGGCAGGTCGCCTGCCGGGAAGAGCTTCATGGTCTTGAACCCGTATTGCAGACTGACGGCCACATCGGTGGGGGTCATAACGCCGGGCAGCAGCATCACGTCCCGGCTCTGGCAGAACTCAAACACATCCACCGGGGTGCCGGGGGTCAGCAGGAACTGTGCTCCGGCGTCCAGTGCGGCCTGTGCCCGCTCCACGGTGATGGCAGTGCCTGCGCCGATGAGGCACTGGTCGCCGTAGGCTTTGCGGAGCATGGAAATCTGCGCCAGCGCATCCGGGCTGTTCAGTGCGACCTCGAACACCTTCACGCCGCCCTTCAGGATGGCTCCGGCGTAGTCCAGTGTGATGTCCTCAGGGACGTTCCGCAGGATGGCCAGCAGGGGATTTTGGGCAAATACTTCATACATATCCATGACAGTCCACCTCTTTCGTTATCGGTAAATGGTCTGAGCTCCGCCGAGGATGGCGTTCAGCCGGTCAGAGTCCGGGTAGCCTTCCACGTCGCCGGGGACTTCCGTTGCCAGTGCGCCACATACAGCGCCCATCTGCCCGGCCTCAGCCAGCGTCCGGCCCTGCAGCAGCCCCGCCAGCACACCGGCATTGAATCCGTCGCCTGCGCCGATGGGGTCGATGCAGCGGCAGGGATAGGCATCCAGATGGAGCAGCTGATCCTTATCAGTCATCCATGCACCGTTGCTGCCGTCCTTGAGGGCGAGGACCTCGATGCAGCCTCCGGTGAGCAGCTGCGTTCGCAGAGCCTCCACGTCCCGGGTGCCGAAGAGGGTCTCGGCTTCGTCAAGGCCCATCAGGACGATGTTGGAAGCGAGGGTCAGCTCCCGCAGCAGGGGCGTGTAGTCCCGGTCTTTCCAGAGTTTTTTCCGGATATTGGGGTCAAAGCTGAGTTTTACACCATGCTTTTTCGCCAGCCGGACAGCGGCTTCGACGGTCTGTCGGCAGCTCTCGCTGAGCACCGGCGTGATGCCACTGAGGTGGAGGATGCGGCAGTCGGAAAAGAGTGATTCATCCAGATCTTCAGGGGTCATATGGCTGGCCGCACTGTTCTCCCGGTAGTAGAAAACGCTGGTCTCGCCGGAGCTGGTCTGTTTGAACATGACACCGGTGCGGTGTTCCGGGTCGAACTTCACGCCGCGGCAATCCACACCCTCGGCCCGGAGCTGATTGCGGATGTACTTGCCAAATTCATCATTGCCAAGGCGGCTGACCCATGCCGCCGATACGCCCAGTTTTGCCAGCCCCACTGCAGTGTTGCTCTCGGCACCTGCGACGCGGATGCCATAGTCCTGCACATAGCGCAGCGGGCCCATCCGGCCCGGCGTAAAAGCGGCCATGGTCTCGCCCAGAGTCAGACATTCCGACATGATCGTTCCACTCCTTTTTTCGTTCCCATATAGGTGATTTCATTCTAGCAAAAAGTGTAAAAAAGCGCAACGCCTTTCCAACGAAAGACGGGAAAGACCAAGTTATAATTTGGATAAAAAAAGCAAAAGAACAAAAGCGTGAAAGATAAAAGAACAAAAGTGTGAAAGATAAAAGAATAGTTGTGTTCAGGAAAATTTTGCGGTATTATATAAAGAAGTTATAGTGATTCAACTTTCTCATGCGGCGGCGGCAGCATTGGTTCAGATATTGCAAAACGTGTTGTTCGGCGCCGCACGATTTTCTTGAGTTGGGATAAATGGGTTCTCTATGTAGCGTGGAATGGAAAGGAAAAATACTGGATGAGAGAAGAGTGGCAGAGAGCAAATCATGAGGGGCGCGGGATGAGTGTGGAACGGGGCTCCAGACACAGTTCCTCTCCGGCGCACCATGGTGCAAAACACGCCCGGAAGCGTTCGCTTTTTACATCATCTAAAATAGAACGGGGACACCCGGAGCAGAAGACGACTGAGAAGCAGTCTGTGGTGGAACAGCCGGCTGAGACAGTGCAGCCAGTGCCTGCTGCACCGCTTCCCCAGCAGCCGATGGATACGGCCCCGGAAGCAGCTGCGCCGCAGGCACAGCCTGGATCGCCGGATATTCCCGAAGAGACCCGGGAACCGGAAGTGGAAAAAACGAAAGCAGCAGAAGAAGAGATCCCGGAGCT
The DNA here is from genome assembly GCA_002313795.1 of Faecalibacterium prausnitzii. Classification (GTDB taxonomy): domain Bacteria; phylum Bacillota; class Clostridia; order Oscillospirales; family Ruminococcaceae; genus Faecalibacterium; species Faecalibacterium prausnitzii_L. The sequence continues at coordinate 8,058 of DCCL01000210.1, read as the reverse complement.
GCAGCTCGAAGAACCGGAAGAAACAGAAGAGGAGCAGCGTCCCCGACGCCGCGGACGTTGGAAGCATCGGAAGGAACACACCCGGCTGTTTCCGTCGTTTCAGGCATTTCTGGATCAGGTGCTCTCCATCAAATTCCTCTGTGAGGTCTTTCTGAAGAAGCTGAAGACCCTCTTTGTGGTGGGCGTGTGCTTTACCCTCTTCTTCATGTGCGTTCTGACGGCATCCAAGAGCTTTACTGCCAGCACAACGATGTCTTTGAACTATGAGGAGAGCCTCACGGGCAAAACGCCAAACGGGGCACGATTCAGCGAGTCGGAATTCCTGACGCAGGAATATCTGGAGGCTGTTCTGGAGGCTACCGGCCTGCAGGACGACCTGACCACATCGGAACTGGCGGACTGCCTGTCCATCACCCCCACCACCAGCAAACTGGTGACCAAGGAGGACGACTACTACATCAGTTCCTCCTATTACCTCACGGTCAAGCTGCCCTGGTCGCTCTGGGGCAAGATCACGGTGCAGGATTTCCTCGATGAGATCTGCCGGGTCTATCTCCAGCGCTTTACGAAGGATTATCGGACGAATGCAACGTCGCTGGACATCAGCTTTGATTACAGCGATATGGACTACGAGGAGATCGGCTCCTATTTCCAGATGATGATCGAGCGCATCAACAACTACCTCACGGTGCGCAACGACCAGGCGGGTTCTTACCTGTCCAGCAGCGGCCAGAGCTACAGTGCCATCAAGAAACAGGTACAGAACCTGCAGAGCTACACCCTCGGCAAATACCAGAGCTACATCTGGGAAAACGGTGTCGCCAAAGACAATGCCCGCTGCATCGAGGATCTCAACGAGCTGAACCGCACCCTGCGTTGGGACGAGATGAGCGACTCCCAGAAGAGCGATATCTTCATGAACATTCTGGATAACTACAACAACAAGATGGTCTCCTCAGTGCTGATCCCCACTTATGATGATGAGGGCTCTTTCTATATGTCCCGTACCAAGATCGGCATCGATGATCTGGCCATCCAGGCCAATGACCTGCTCAGCTCGGCGGTGGAAGCCAGGAAGAGCATCAGCACCAATGATTCGAAGATCACCGCACTGCAGGAAGAGACCACCGGGCAGGAACGCCAGACGGCACAGGCTATGGTGGACGTCATCACCCAGCAGCTCAACAATATCGTCAGCGCCACAAGAGCGCTTGACGCAGACTGCTACGCACAGCGCATCAGCAGCTATCTGGTGTTCAGTGACCCACAGATATCGTTCATGGGACGATATAACGTCAAAATGAGCGTTATGCTGGCCGCGATGGTCTGCATTCTGTGGTATCTTGCCGCCATCGTCCAGGAGGGCAGCCGGAGACAGCGGAGCCGTCTGATGGCAGAGAACGAATAACATCCGTCTTTTGGACAGGACAGAGGAAGAATGAAAAATTTTGATTTACTGCGCTACCTGAAAAAATGGTGGTTCCTTATCATGCTGATCATGGCTGTGGGCTGTTTCGGCGTGTATCAGTTTATCTCTTCGCGGCAGTCCTACACGGCGACAGCGGTCATCCAGTATACCAATGCCAATGCCAGTCAGGGCCTGAACGCGGACGGCTCCAAGATAGACCCTACCGAGATCACCTCGGCTTCCGTCATCAACAAGACCATTGAGGAGCTGGGGCTGACCGCCAGTACAGAATCCATCCGCTCCAAGATCTCGGTGAAAGAGGTCATCCCGGAGGACGAACAGACCAAAAAAGAGACGGCTCTTGCAGACGGTGAAGACTATGAATATTACCCGACGATCTATCAGGTCTCCTTCACTGTGGCCAGTAAGGACGCTACCGATTACGCCCGCAAAGTTCTGGACTCGGTGCTGACCAACTATTTCCAGTATTACAGCGAGACCCATGTGGACTCGACTCTGTTCCCCAACAACGCGAGCAACGTCTCTGTGCAGAACTATGAGTACATCGACTGCGTTGAGATCCTGCGGAACAACGCTAACGAGAGCGTGTCATTCCTGCAGAACAAAGCGGATGAGAAATACGGCTTTTATAGTGTGAAGTCGGGATACTCTTTTTCCGACCTCGTGTCAGAATATGAGTATCTGACCGAGAATGCGCTGAATGACCTCTACGCCTACATCATCAAAAATAAGCTGGTGCAGAACCACACCATGCTCATCAATACGGAGAAAAATACCGTCCTCCGCTATCAGCTCCAGATCGACAGTCTGAACAACAATATTGCGGAGGCCAAGGCCATTATCGAACAGTTCGGTGACAAAACACTGGACGGTGCAGCGATCTATTCTCCGACCCAGAACGCCGACGGCGGCGAGACCCAGATCATCACCGATGTGGTGCGGGATACGGATGTCCAGCCTTCCGGCAATGTCACCACGACCTACGATAAACTCATCCAGAACTACGCGGACCTCCACTCCGAGCTGGTGGATGCTACCATTGCACAGGGACAGGCGCAGGAGATTTTGGACGTCTATGAGGGTGTGACGGCTGACACCGACCCGAACAGCCCGGAGGCTCAGTGGGCCAGCGCCCGCATCGACGAGCTGGTACAGAAGTTCACAGAACTCTACAGCCTTGCCCTTGAGACCGTCGATGAATTCAATCAGGTCAACGGTGCGGACAACATTGAGATGAAGAACAGTATCATTGTGGCAGAGAAGCTCAACCTGAAACTCTATGCCGCCCTGTCCGTGGTGCTCTTCCTCTTTGTGGGCTGCTTCTGTGCCATCTTCCTGGGCCGTCTGGGCGACTTCGTGGACTACTATCTCTACGTGGACAAGAAGAGCGGTCTGCCCAACCGCGAGCGGTGCGATGCCATGGTGGAACGGTACAGCACTGCCCGCCTGAAGGGCCAGTTCAGCGTCATCCATATCCAGCTGGATCTCTCCGCTATGAGCCGCAACGACGGCGACAAGGCGCTGCGGCTGCTGGGCGACCAGCTGGCGTATATCTTCCGTTCGCTGGGCTTTGCGGGCGACAACGGTGCAGGCCATTTCATCATCCTGCTGGAAGACTGCAGTTTCGATCTGGCCAAGAACTGCATTGCCCGCCTGAGCAGTCTGTTGGCCAAGACCGAATTTTCCAAGTTTGGCCCCTGCGTCTATGTGGGCATTGCCAACTCGACCAAGGATGACGTGCACGAAGTCCGTGCTCTGCTGCGGCTGTCGATCCGCCGCTGCGCAGATGCGAAGAAACATCAGGACGAAAAGAATGCCAAAAATCCGGACATTTCGCCGCTGGTGGAAAAAAGCTGATGGAGGGAGAACCCCTGAACTATGCTGAAAAAATTACCGAATTTCCTGCGGAGGCTGCTTCTGTTTGTGCTGGTCATTGCCCTCATTCTGGGCGGCATCCTGCTGTATAATCTGGAGCTGAACAAAAACTTTATTACCACTTTCTACAGCGTCGCAGTGGACAAACCGGTGGACGATCTGCGCATCGTTGAACTTTCCGACCTGCATCTGCGTCAGTACGGGGAGAAGAATGCCGACCTCGTCCATAAGATAAGCAATCTGAAACCGGATCTCATCGTGGTAGCGGGCGATATGAACATCGACACAGACCCGGATTATAGTGTTGTGCTGGATCTGATGCGCCAGCTGGTAGATATCGCACCGGTGTATTACGCTCCGGGCAACCATGAGTGGGCTGCGCGGTATGCTAACGGCTGCGACAGCATCTTTGATGACATCGCAGCTACCGGTGTCCACTGGATGGACGGCACCTATGAGGATGTGACCATCAAGGGCAGCAAGCTGCGCATCGGCGGCTTCTTCGAATGGCCTCGTACCGAGTTGGAGCGTGGCAATTCGAAAGAGGTGGCGGATGCCCTGAACGGAGAAACGAATGATTTGAGCGACACCTGTACTATCCTCATCTGCCACTGCCCCGAGGTGCTGGATACCTCACTGGCGGATGAAAAATTTGACCTTGTTCTCAGCGGCCATGTCCACGGTGGGCAGGTGCGGATCGCCGGACATGGTCTGTGGTCTACCAGTCAGGGATTCCTGCCCAAATACACCAGCGGCGTCAACACCATAGGCCGCTCTCAGGTGGTCATCAGCCGCGGCTTGGGCGATTCGGAGCCGTGGCCCCGTATCTTCAACCAGCCAGAACTGGTGGTCGTGGATGTGAACTGAGCAGAGGGATACTATAAATACAGGGAAAGTCAGAGCGAATGGATGTATTTGAAAGTAAAATTATAAGGGCAGGAAGCACAGGAATGTTTATATTGCTTATGTTTGTAAGCTTTTACTGCGCCTGTTATCAACTTCCGGTTAGTGTGAAATATGCAGTGAACCTGCTGATTTTTGGATGGGCATGTGCAGCATTTTTTATTCATCCGTTGTTTGACAGAGCAAAATTCTGTGTGAGGTTCTTTGCGTTATTTTTCTTTCCTTATCTGATGTTCTGGATGTGGTCTGTTGGCATCTGGATTTCGGAATTTCAGACGTTTGCCTTTATTCTGCGCGGTTCCCAGAATATCATTTATATGATGACGAATCTTCTGTTTGTGTCCGGAGCCATTTATCTTTTTGGTAAGCACACCCTTACCCTTACAGTCGTGGGCATGACGGTGGCGAATGGTTTGGTTGCTTTAAAAGTGGCTGCAGGAGAGGGTGTAGGCAATTTTATTGCACAATATATCCGCCTGCTGGTTACTTTTGCGGATGAAACGGGCGGTGCCATGCACGCGATGGAATTGCATGATATGGTCTATGGCTGGGGTGTCTGTGCCGTTTACTATCTCATACACAAGGAAAAGAACTGGAAGACACAAGTATTCTGCTTGACAGTAAGCTGGCTCTTTTTTACGCTGGGGTTTAAACGTATTGCCATTCCGGCAGTGGCGGGAGCAATCGGTTTATATTATGCAATGTGCATACTAAAGCCAAAGCATCTCAGAGCATTGACAACGATTGCGGCGGCAACGACAGGAGTCCTAGTTTTTCTTTATCTTATCAGCATTAAAAACCATTCATTCTTTCAGTTTTGTGAAGAGCATGACATCGATTTGATGAGCAGAGATGTCCTGTTTAGCTATTATGAGGATTTTTATAAGCTGGCCCCCACCTATTTGGGAAAGGGTGTTCGGTTTATTTATGCATACGGTACAGAGCATCAAAATGATGCTATTATGGTAAATGCAGTTCATAATGTCTATCTGGAATTTTATATTGAGGAAGGATTTTGGTGCTGGTGGATTTGGATATTCTATGAGCTGGCATTTCGTGTGCATCGGGTGCAGGAACGATATACAGATCGTCCGGCCTATTCCCTGATGGCTATGAATTTTTATGTGTTTTTTACCTTTTTGACAGATAATACTTCGTTCTATTTTCCCAACAATGTTTTGTACCGTATGGCAGTGATGATCTGGTGCTTTGAGGAAGAAGAGGCTAAGGCAAAAACACTGGATATCGATAAACCTGAAAAGGAGAACACACATGAAAAAGATAGCATTTGTAATCCCCTGGTCGGGTAAGCTTCCAAATTATTTTCAGCTATGGCTCCGAAGCTGTGCATACAATCTATCGGTGGACTTTTTGATTTTTACATCTGAGACGATTTCCGAACCGTTGCCGAAGAACGTAAAACACTTTTCGCTTGATTTTGAACAGCTTCGGAAAAAGTTTCAATCCAATTTTGACTTTCCCATTGTGATAGATGAGCCTTACAGATTTTGTGATTTTAAGCCGACATATGGTGAGGTGTTTGCAGAGTATCTGAAGGAATACGACTTTTGGGGCTATTGTGATGTAGACCTTATTTGGGGAGATATTCGTAAGTTCATCACAGATGATGTTCTGAATCGCTACGACCGTATTTATACTCGGGGGCATTGTACGCTCTACAGAAATACACCAGAGGTAAATGCACTTTATCGAACGCTGCCCCATGAAGGTTTGCTGGACTGGAAATATGTTTTTACACATGAGGGTTCGTTCTGCTTTGATGAGTGGGGTGACGGGGGATTTTCTGAAATTATAAAGAGAAATGCTATTCCAAATTATGATGAAGTGGACATGGCAGACATTGATGTTTCAAAAGGAAGACTGTCACCTCATAATATGCCGGAATACCAAACGCAAACGACTTATTTTGAATGGTTAAAGGGCAAGCTTTGGGTGTGTACGACAGAAGGAAAACGCAGAGAAATACTGTATGCGCATTTCCAGAAAAGAAGACTGACGTTTGAAGAATATGATAAAGAACATTTTTACCTTTTTGCTGTTGGACTGATTTCTAGTAATAAGAGTTATATCGGCAGGAAAAATCGTAAAGAAGAGCAAAGATTTGAGCTGAACTATTGGAAAAAACGTATTTCCAGAAAAATAAATAAGATGTATAAGGGGCTAACAAGATGAAAGTCTTGATGGTAAACAAATTCCTCTACCCCAACGGCGGCTCTGAGACCTACATGTTCGAGCTGGGAAAGCAGCTGGAAAAGATGGGGCATGAGGTGCAGTATTTCGGGATGGAGCATGAGGGCCGCTGTGTGGGCAACCGGGTCAATGCCTATACCGGCAGCATGGATTTCCACGGCGGAAGCAGGCTGGCCAAGCTGACCTACCCGCTCAAGACTATCTATTCTTCCGAGGCCCGGCAGAAACTGCGGCTGGTGCTGGACGATTTTGCGCCGGACGTCATCCATCTGAACAACTTCAATTATCAGCTCACCCCCAGCGTTATTCTGGAAGCGGACAAGTGGCGGAAGGAGAGCGGCCACCCCTGCCGCATCCTCTATACGGCCCACGATTACCAGCTGGTCTGCCCCAACCATATGTGCTGCCGGATGGATGGCAAGATCTGCGAGGACTGCCTGCAGGGGCATCTGGGTTCCTGCATCAGGCATAAATGCATTCATGGCTCCACAGCCAAGAGCATCATCGGCTTTGCCGAGGCGGAGTTCTGGCGCTGGAAAAAGGTCTATGCCAGACTGGACGCCATCATCTGTTGTTCCGAGTTTATGAAGAAGAAGCTGGACACAAGTCCCATCCTGCGGGAGAAGACGGTGGCCATGCACAATTTTCTTTCCACAAAAAAAGCACCGGCCGTGGAAAAACAGGACTATGTGCTCTACTTTGGCCGCTATGCAAAGGAAAAGGGGATCGATACCTTCCTGAAAGCCTGCAAGGCGCTGCCGGAAATTTCATTTGTGGCAGCGGGCGGCGGCCCGCTGGAAGGGGAGCTTGAGGGCATCCCCAACCTGAAAAACGTGGGGTTCCAGTCTGGTGAAGCACTGCAGAAACTTATCGCACAGGCGAGGTTCAGTGTCTATCCATCCGAGTGGTACGAGAACTGCCCCTTCTCGGTGATGGAGTCGCTGATGTACGGCACGCCGGTGCTGGGTGCAGACATCGGCGGCATCCCGGAGCTCATCGATGCAGGAAAGAACGGTGAGCTGTTCGAGAGCGGGAATGCCGAAGAGCTGACCCGGAAAATAAAAGCGCTCTGGAACGACCGTAAAACGCTGGACACCTACACCAGAGCCTGCGCGGATACCCGGTTCGATACCGTAGAGGAATACGCGGAAAAACTGATGCACCTGTACCGTGGATAACAGAGGAGAGTAAGGAATCATGGCAACAAAAAAACTGAACGGAACCGTCATCGTCACCTATCGCTGCAACGCGCGCTGCACCATGTGCAACCGCTATAAGGCCCCCTCCAAGCCGGAGGAAGAAATCAGCCTGGACACCATCCGGAAACTGCCGCCCATGTACTTCACCAACATCACCGGCGGCGAGCCCTTCATCCGCACCGACCTGAAAGAGATCGTGCGGGAGCTGCGGAAAAAGTCGGACCGCATCGTCATCTCCACCAACGGTTTCTTCACCGACCGCATCATCGACCTGTGCAAGGAGTTCCCCGATATTGGCATCCGCATCTCCATCGAGGGTCTGGAACAGACCAACAACGAGATCCGAGGCCTGCCGGACGGCTATAACCGCGGCTATACCACCCTGAAAAAGCTCCGCGAGATGGGTATGAAGGATGTCGGCTTCGGCATGACGGTGCAGGA
>DCCL01000260.1 GCA_002313795.1 Faecalibacterium prausnitzii | reverse complement strand
GATGGGCTGGGGTACATCCCTCTGGATGAACTGGAAGCAAAAGAAAAGGCGTGACCGAAGTCACGCCAAATCTTCCCCATTGCGGGAGCTTTTGCAAATACTGTTTTACGGAGCACTAGCTCAGGGAGAGCCTCCGTTTTTTTGTGTGCGCAGGGCGGACGCCGGTACAGGAAGATCTTCTGCAGAGCACAAATATACCTTATAAGCAGGTTCTCAACGTGAGAAATTTGGCTCAACGTCCAAAATTGGGGTCTGGACGCTTGACGAAGCCGCTTCAGGATAGTATACTCAAAAAGAAAATTGAACTCCGATGATTGCAAAGTGAAAAAGATTCACAGAAGAACGGGCGTCTCCGTACGGAAAAACGGAAGGAGGCTTGGGACATGACGCTGTTTTCCTACGAAATTTTCGATGCAGTTGCACGACAGGGCAGCTTTAACAAGGCGGCACAGCAGCTGCATCTGACCCCCTCTGCCATCAGCCATGCCATCGCGGTGATGGAGGCTGAGCTGGGCTTTACTCTGTTCAACCGTGGCAAGAACGGCGTGACCATGACCAGCTACGGCTCCTCGCTGTATCCGTCTATCCGGGCAGTGCTCAACAGCGATGAGGCTCTGCAGCAGAGCATCGCCCGCCTCAACGGTCTGGAAAAGGGCAAGGTGAAGCTGGGTGCTTTCAACTCGGTCTGTGCCGGCTTGCTGCCCCAGATCCTCAAGAGCTTCATGGCCCAGTATCCGCAGATCGAAGTGGAAGTCTATCAGGGTACTTACGACGACGTGAAAGAGTGGCTGCGCACCGGTCAGGTGGACCTGGCCTTCCTGTCCGCCACCTGCCGGGAGGAATTTGCCCTCACTGAGCTGTTCCGGGAACCGCTGCTCTGCATCGTGCCACAGGACTGGCCCAACCCGCCGGACGGCGTCATGACGCCGGAGCTGATGAACGGCCAGAGCTTTGTCGTCCAGTGCGACGCCACCGACGCCGAGATGCGCCAGTTCCTCAAGAAATACTCCATCTCCACCGAGCGCCGCTGCCACGTCATCGATGACCAGTCCAACATCGCCATGGTAGAGGCCGGTCTGGGCATCTCCATCATGCCCCGGATGCTGCTGCGCAGCTGTACGGCGGCCGTCAAGATCTATCCCATCAAACCGGAGGAAGACCGGGTGGTGGGTCTGGCGGTCCAGCGCCCCACGGCGATGGCCCCGGCGGTGGAACAGATGTTCCACCACATCGTGGATTTCTGCCACAACATGGACCCTGAAAAGACCTGAATCCCCTCGGCGGGCTGTATCGAACGATACGGCCCGCTTTTTTGCGTCCAAATAGTGGAAATGATGATTGTATCCGCAGGAAAAATACGATATACTAAGGCCAGATGAACCGGAACGCAAGGAGGCAGAGACCATGAAACGACGCGACTTCTGCAAAGCACTGGCGTGCAGCGCAGCTCTTGCACCCGGGCTGGCGCTGCCCCGGGCAGAAGCGACCAAGGGAAAGACGAAGAGCCAGACCGTAGGTAGAGCAGTGCTGGCGGGAAACTATGCTCTGAGCTTCCGCAGTGAGCTGAGTCAGGAAGATGTTTCCCACGAATATTACTACAGCGACAGCTTCTTTGCCCACGCTTCCACCCAGTATGACCACCAGCTGGCGCTGGCGACTCTGGGCGTTGTGGGAGCAGCATTCAATACCTGGGCCAGCGACGCGAAATACTGGGCCAATGAGGACGTGGGCCGCGAAAACAGTCTGGAAGCAGCCTATGAGACGCTGGGGTTCGAGGATGCGCAGTATCATTATTATAATATCGACGTGGGCAAGGCAGGCGATTTCGTGGGCTATTCCATGGCCCGCAAGACCATCTCCCTGAACGGAAAGCGCACCACCATCGTGGCCCTCATCCTGCGGGGCGGCGGCTACGGCGGCGAGTGGGTCGGCAATATGCACACCGGTGCAGGCCACGCCCACAGCGGATTTGTCATCCCGGTCAATGAGGTGTTCACCTCCCTGAAAAGCTACCTATCGGCGGCGCAGTCCAAGGGCAGTCTGGGCGTGGTCAAGCTCTGGGTGGGCGGCTACAGCCGCGGCGCGGCGGTGGCCAACCTGCTGGCGGCCCGTCTGGATAAGGAGCTGACCGGGCTGGCGAAAGAGAACATCTTCGTCTACACCTTTGCCACCCCGGTGGCCCTCGGCCCGGAGGACTACCCCGAATTGCAGGAGGACTACGACAACAACCACAACGCCGATGGGACCCTGAAAAAGACCTGGGGCGAGAGCAATATCTTCAACCTCATTGCCAGCGGCGACATCGTGCCCCACCTGCTGCCTTCGGGCTGGGGCTACCATCGGAACGGCAACGACCGCTTCCTTCCCGCCACCCGGGACGCAGAGGAGCTGGCAGACCTGAATGAGATGGGCAAGGGCTTCGGCAAGACACCGCTGGATTTCACTACGCTGGCCACCACAGAGGAGACCGCTGCCGTCATGCAGACCATGATGGACTATTTCGTCAGCAAGGAGAACTACCACGAAAAATACGAGCCTGCCATGATGGACATGATCCAGTGCGCCTTCATCCGCACCGAGAACGAAGTGGTGAACGGCCATGTGCTGGACGATGGCGAGGTGGTGGAGCGGCTGCAGAGCCTGACCCACCTGAAAAACATGGATTACTGGAAGATCGTCCGCTGCGTCTGGGCAGCGGCCACCATGAGCCGGGCGGTGCTGAAGCGTATCGATGCGGAGAACATCCCCCTGCGGGCTCAGCAGATCGTGGTGCCTGTGCTGGCAGTGGGCCTGTGCTACGGCATCGAGAGCGATGTGGTCAGCATCATGACCAAGTATATTCTGATGATCGTCTCCATGAAGAGTGAGCCGGATAATGTGCTGCGGGCGGCCATGTGCCACCACGCCGAGGACTACATCACCCTCATGGAATACTATGCCCCCTCCGAACACACCATGGAGGCTGTCACCCGGGGCGAACCGGCGGCAGAGGAACCTGCCCAGAACTCCAAGAACTCCAAAAAGAAGAAAAAGTAACGGATATAAACAGAAAGTGCCTGTGCGCACTGTTCCTGACCGGAGCAGCAGCGCGCAGGCGCTTTTTTGTTCTGCAAAAATTTTGGATGCCCCCACGCAGTGACAACCTTCGCACCCGGTAAAAGGTATCCTGATAACGCAAAGGGCGGGACATCCCCGCCGCAGTGCAGTATGCAGGAAAAGAGCCGCGCAGGCGGCGTGCGATGCGCAGAAAAAAGGAGGACATTTGTATGCAGAAAGGACGAAAACGGAGGCGGCTGGCGCGGAGGGCTGCGGCACTCTGCCTTGTGCTGGTGCTGCTGTGCGGCAGTCTGCTGCCTGCATTTGCCGAAGGGGCAGAGGCCGAGGAAAGCCTGCCGGGTCAGGTACAGAAGGAGGACGAGCCCGCAGCCGAAGAGGAACCAGTGGAAGAGATTTCCGAAAAAGAGCCGGAGGAAACCGCAGCTGACCCGGAAGGACCCGAAATGCCGGAAGAGCCGGAAAAACCGGACACCTCGGAAGAAGATACCCCTGCGGCCTCTCCGGAGGAACGCGAAGAGGTGACGGAAGACGAGCCGGGTGCCGCTGAGGAGCCGCTGACGCCGGACAGCCGTACGGAAGACGAGCTTCCCGCACCGGAGGATGGCACAGCGGAACCGGAACATTACGCCGAGACGACGTACCTGTTCTGGCTCAGCGAAAAGGATGAAACTGAGGGCGGTCTGCCCTACGCAGAGCAGACCGTGGGCAGCGGTCAGGAGCTGCTGATGCCGGAGGAGCCGGAGGCGGAGGGAAAGACCTTCCGTTACTGGTACAGCCGGGACGAAGAGGGCGAAGCCCTGCGCTTTACCCCGCCGGAAGGCCCGCTCTCCCCTGAAGCAGACGGTGAGCAGAGCCTGTACGCTTATTTTACGACGGATGCGCTGCAGGAAGAACCGGCTGACCCGGCTTTGGAGGATATCATTGTCCTGCCTGCCCCGGACGAGGAGACCGATGCAGCGGACACTGGAAAAGAAGAGCTGGCCGAAGGAAAGGCCCCGGCGGAGGATGTTCTGATCGAGGATGTCACGCTGGAAGAGACCCAGCAGGAAGATGCACTGCCGGTGGAAGAGGCCGACACAGAAGAGATCGCCCTGCTGGCAGAGAATGGACAGCAGAGCGCAGCCGTGTTCCTGCTGAAATCCCCCACCTGCCTGCCCGGCAGCAATGACCCGAGCCAGTGGGCACCGGATGACAGCGAGTGCCGCTGGATCGGTCAGGTGAACACCTGGGGAGCGGTCTGGAACGACAGGGGCAGGAACATCACCGAAAACGTCTCGAACTACGTGGTCTCCTGGCCTGATGGCAGCACCGGCGCGGTGTGGACCCTGAACCCCGGGGATCACTACTGGGACGATGTGGTGGATGAGATATGGGACGAGTATAAGGCGTCCATCGAGGAGGATACCGGCATCACCGGGCTGGAACAGAGCGACCTTGAGAGCCTGACCGTGACGCCTTATAAAATCTCCCGTAATAACGGCACCTGGCCGGACCAGCACATCGACTGCACCATCAGCGTCAAGAGCAAAAAGAGCTTTACGGCCCGGTTCAATGTCCGCGTACCCGGCGCAGAGGACTACACCATCGTAGACAGCCATGAATATCAGACCGGCGACCGGGTGGAAGAGACCGAAGCCAGCGTGGAAAAGGAGATCACCATCGGCGGGGTGGTATACGTCTTCGATGGCTGGTATCGGGAGAAGAGCGGCCCGGTGACGGATGAGCCGGGCGATGAAAAGGTGACACAGGGCCAGTGGGATGCAGGCTATCTGCCTGAACAGGATGAGCTGGAAAACGGCGTCGTCAACTTCTATGCCCACTATGTCCTGTCCGATATGGAGCCGGACACCGGCGTGACTCTGGACTTTGCCGGGGTGCCGCTGCTGCTGGGTGCCATCGCGGCCGGAGCCGGCTGCAAAATGAGGAAGAAGGAGGAGGACGAATGAGCGAACAGGAGGAGACCCTGACCCCGGCGGCTCCGCCCGGGCACGCGAAAACGGCAAAGCCGGAAACGGAGGCCCTGCTCCGGGAGCTGCGCAGCCTGCTGGTGCGTCTGGCAGTGTTTGCCGTGGTGCTCTGGGTGCTGCTGACGCAGGTGTATCTGGTGACTCAGGCGAAGGGCAGTGAGATGTTCCCTGCCGTCAAGGACGGCGACCTGATCCTGGGCTACCGGCTGGAGAAGACCTACGCCAAGAATGATGTGGTAGTGTATGAGCGTTCCGGGACGCTTCGGGTGGGCCGGGTGCTGGCCCGGGGCGGGGATATCGTGACCTTGAGCGAGAGCGGCGTTGTGGAGGTCAACGGTTCGGCGCAGGGCGGCGAGATCCTCTACCCCACCTACCCCAAGTCCCTGCTCAGCTACCCCTACACTGTGCCGGAGGACAGTGTGTTCATTCTGGGCGACTGCCGCACCCAGGCCGAAGACAGCCGTGACTTCGGCCCTGTGGCCAGCGCAGACGTCCGGGCAAAGGTCATCACCCTCATCCGGCAGCGGGGGCTGTGAGCCGTCCGAAACCACACATGACAACAAGGAGGAACTCTGGATGAAACAGAACAAGGTAGAAAAGCTTCTCGCAGGTGTGCTGGCCGTATCTCTGGCCATGGGCGTGAACGTCATGCCTGCCTTTGCGGCAATGGACTGCGTTGACCCGCCGAAGCCTACCCCGGCTTACGAGGATATGGAGTCAGTTACCATCACCAAGAACTACGAGCTGACCAACGGGGGCACCATCTCCCCGGCGGAGACGTTCCACTTCACCATTGAGCGGGATGATGTGACCGATGCGGCAGAGGGGGTCACACCGGCGAATATGCCGCTGCCCACCATCGGCACGGTGACGTATGCCGCAGGTGAGGCCGGCAGCAACACAAAGTCGAAGCTCATCACCATCGACCTGCCGACCTACGAGAGCGTGGGTGTCTACACCTACATCATCAAAGAGGTGGCGGGCACCAGTGCAGGCGTCACTTACTACGGGGACGACATCCTGCTGCGGGTGACGGTCATCGAGCAGGACGGCAAGATCCGCGTGGCGGCGGTCCACACCGAAGACCCTGAGGCCACCGGGGACGACAAAAAGGACAGCTTTGATAATGTCTACTCCGCCGGTGAGCTGAACATCCACAAGGACGTCGAGGGCACTCTGGGCGACAAGAGCAAGTATTTCGAGTTCACCGTCTCTCTCACCGGCGATGAGGGAAAGACCTATGCCGAGAGCTATGCCGTCACCGGCGGCAGCGGCAACACCAACAACCCCACCTCTGTGGAGGTCGTGCCCGGTGAGACCAGAAACTACACCTTCTACCTGAAGGACGGCGACACCATGAAGATCGAGAACCTGCCCTACGGCGTGGATTACACCGTGTCTGAGACTCCGGCAGAGGGCTACATCACCACCTCTGAGGGCACCGAGGGCGAAGTGGACGAGTCCGTGGAGACCGCAGCCTTCACCAACACCAAGAACGGCGTCATCGATACCGGCGTCGTGCTGGACAACGCGCCCTACCTGCTCACCCTGTCGGCTGCTGCCGGGGCCGGGCTGCTGCTCACCCTGCGCCGCCGTCATCAGAAATAAGGCTTGACCCCGGACGGAAAATACAGAGGAGGTGAGGGATATCCAGTGGCAGAAGATGGCCCTGCGGGCGGCGAACGGCCTGCTGGACGGGGCGGTGGCCCTGCTGGTGCTGCTGGCGGTGGTCTGGTCGGGCTACGCGCTCTGGGACAACAGCCGGGTGTATGCCGCTGCTGACGACGTGCAGGCCGGGCTGCTGGCTTTCAAGCCGGAGCCTCAGGCGGACAACAGCCTCTCCTTCGGGCAGCTGCGGAATATCAACCCGGATGTCTGCGGATGGCTGACCATGGAGGGCACCTCCATCGATTATCCGGTGGTGCAGGGGGAGAGCAATTTCACCTACCTGAACACCGATGTCTACGGCGGATTTGCGCTGGCGGGCAGCATCTTTCTGGACACAGAGTGTGACCGCAGCTTCAGCGGGAAATATTCCCTGCTCTACGGCCACCATATGGACAGCGGAAGGATGTTCGGGGACCTGGACAAATACAAGGACGGCGGCTTTTTCCGCCGCCACGATACCGGCACCCTGACCCTGCCCGGCGGCAGCTATCGGCTGGAAACGCTGGCCTGCCTTGTGGTGCCTGCCTCGGAACAGGCCATCTTCGCCCCGGGAAAATGGCAGTCGGATGTGAGAGGGCTGCTCCGCTTTGCGGAGGAAAAGGCCCTTCAGAAGAACACACAGGCCCTTCGTGCGCTGGAAGCAGAGCCGGAAGGGGTGCAGCTGCTGGCCATGTCCACCTGCTCGGCTGAGTTCACCGATGCGCGGACGGTGGTGCTGGCCCGGATGACAGGATGGGCAGAGTGACGGCAGGCGTCAGACCTGCAGAAAGAGAAAGGAGGAGAATGACACATGAAGCTCCCGAAAATGGCGGCGGCCCTGCTGGCAGCGGCGCTGGCGGTAAGCGCCGCTCTGCCCGCTCTGGCCGCAGACCAGCGGGCGGAGCTGGAACTGGAAACGTCAGTCCGCTGCACCGGAGAAGCGGCGGATGAGACGCTGACTGTGCGGCTGACTGCACTGGACGATGCCCCTCTGCCGAAGGGCTGCGAGGAGGAAGTGACCCTGGAGTTCCCGGCCCGCGACTGCCGCAGCGCCCCCGATAAGACGCTGAGTAAGACCTTTGCGCCCATTGTCTACACCGTGCCGGGCGTATACGAATACACCGTCCGGCAGGACGCAGGAGGGCGCAGCCGTGCCGACTACGACGATACCGTATTCGACCTGAAAGTGACGGTGGCGTGGGACGATGACGGCGTGCTCAAGGTGCACGAAGCTGTGCGGCGAGAAGGAGAGGACGAAAAGACCGACCTGCTCTTCCGGAACAGCTATCGCGGCTCCGACCCGCTCCCGCCTGCGGTGAATCCGCCCTCGGTGACAGATAAGCCCACGGTAAAACCCGTCGATACCCCGACCACAACGCCCCCTCCGGCTCAGCCGGTGGAACCGCCGGTCGAGACCCCGGAAGTAACTGTAGTGCTGCCGCCTGCGGCGGCAGAGCCGGTAGCGGCCCTCATCCAGACCGGTCAGCTCTTCTGGCCGGTGCCGGTGTTGGCCGGGTGCGGCTTCGGCCTGCTGGCGGTGAGTCTCTGGCTGCGGCGGCGCAGACATGGGACGAATGGGTGACAGGCTGCGGGCAGAGCGGCTCTGCCTGCTGCTGGGCAGTGTGCTGATTTTAGCGGCGGTGTGTCTCTATGTTTACGACCGGCTGGAAGATGCCCGGGCAGGTGCAGAAGCAGCTTCGGCTGTCAGCCAGCTGCGCCAGAGCCAGAGCGCGGAAGTTGAGACGGAAAACGAAGAGACAGCGCAGCCGGCCGGGAGCAGAGGACCGGAAACGCCGCAGGAGCCGGATGAAGCAGACTCCGGGGCCGCCTCATCCGGCCCGGAGCGGGAGTATCTGGGAGTGCTGACCATCCCGGCACTGGGGCTGGAGCTGCCGGTGCAGACGGAGTGGAGCAAAGCGAACCTGAAGGTCTCGCCCTGCCGCCAATGCGGCAGTGTGGCAGGGCGAGACCTCGTCATCGCGGCCCACAACTATAAGTCCCATTTCGGGCGGCTGAGCAGCCTGAAAGAAGGCGATGAGGTGCGGCTCACGCTGCAGGACGGCACTGAGGCAGTGTACGCTGTAGAACGGCTGGCGCAGCTCTCGCCGGAACATCCGGAAGCAGTGCGGGAAGGAAACGCCTCGCTGGTGCTCTACACCTGCACGCCCGGCGGAAAGGCACGGGTAACAGTCTACTGTCGGCAAAAATAAGAAGGGCGGGCCATCTTCCGAATGGAGGATGGCCCGCCTTTTGTCATGCGGAAGGTTCTTCGGTATCGGTCATGATGAACCAGAACACGGTGCCCTTGCCCACAGTGCTGTGGACACCGAACCGGAACCCGTGCTGCTGGAAGATGGCTTTTGTGATAGAGAGGCCCAGACCGGTGCCCTGCTTGCCTGCGTCGGAGCGGGAGCGGTAATACCGGTCGAAGATATAGGGCAGGTCGTCGGCGGAGATGCCGGGGCCGTGGTCTTCCACCTCCACCCGCACTCCCTCGGGGCAGCGGAGCGCCCGCAGCACGAAGATGCCGTCGGGGCCGATGTGATGCATGGCGTTACCCAGCAGGTTGTGCAGCGCCCGCTGCATCATGTCCGGGTCGGCATAGACCGGCAGTTCCTCGTCGGGCAGTTCCAGCTTGAGCTGCCAGCCGTTCTGGGCGCAGACGGCGTCGTACCGCTCGCTGACCTCATCGCAGAGCTGGCCCATGTCGAAGTGGACTTTCTCGCACTTCATGGCACCGCTGGTGACTTTGCTCAGCTCCATGACACTGGACACCAGCGCCGTCAGCCGGTCGGTCTCGTCCACAATGATGTTCATCTGCTCATCCCGGTGCTTTTTGTCGTCGCCGGTCAGGTCCCGCACCGTCTCGGCGTAACCCTTGATGAGGGTCAGCGGGGTGCGCAGGTCGTGGGAGACGTTGGCCAGCAGGTCCCGCTGCATCTGGGCGGCGTGCTGCACCTCCTGCGCCATGTGGTTGAAGTCCTGGGCCAGGTCGCCCAGCTCGTCGTTCCGATCTGCGTCCACATGGACGGCGTAATTGCCCTGTGCCACCTGCCGCGCTGCCGCCGAGAGGGCGCGCAGGGGCTTGGTGAACCACTCGCTGAACAGCCACGCCGCCGACAGCGCAAAGGCAAAGATAAGGACAGCCGCCAGCGGCAGCACAGTGCTCATCACCTTGCCGGCCTCGGCCACATGCATCAGACTGGTGGTCACCAACACGGTATAACTGCCGTCAGAGGTCATCCGGCCCACCATCAGCTGAACGGAGCCGGAAGGGGTAGGTGGGTTGATTTTCCGCACCACTTCGCCGCCGCTCTCCCGGCAGAGCTGCCGCATGGCCCGGGCCGTGGTGTAGGCCGTCTGCTCATCGGTGCTGTCGGTGGGGCGGGGGCGGTGGAGGTTGCAGTAGGAGAGGTTCTCCACCTTGAAGATCTGCCGCAGGGTAGTATCGGAGATATCGATGCAGAAGCTGCTCATCCCACCGTTCTCAAAAATATCGTCCCGCAGGGAGTTGAAGAAGGTGTTGTTGACATAAAGCCTGCTGCCGAAAGCCCAGTAGGATAAAGTTTCCCCCTTGGAGATGGCATCATCCAGCCGGGCTGCGATGGCGTCGGCCTGCTCGGTGAGCTGCTTCTGGATATGGGTGGTGTAAAGAGGTTCCAGCAGCTGGGTGCTCAGGAACCAGAACAGGCCCACCAGCAGAAGGCAGATGAAGCTCAGGAACCACATGAGCTGCCCGCGGATGCCGATGGTGCGCCGCCGTTTGCTCGTTTGCCGCATGAAGAGCAGAGCCTCCGCTTAACGGGCCGCGTCGGGGTCGAACTTGTAGCCGATGCCCCATACGGTGGCGATATAGCTGCGGCACTTGCCCAGATGGCCCCGCAGCATCTTGACGTGGGTATCCACGGTGCGGTCTTCGCCAAAGTAGTCGTAGTTCCACACCTTCTGCAGGATCTTCTCCCGGCTCAGGGCGATACCCTTGTTGGAGGCCAGGAACACCAGCAGGTCGAACTCCTTGGGAGTCAGGCTCACTTCCTCGCCGGAGACCCGGACGGTGTGGCTGGCCGTGTCAATGGACAGGTCGCCAAAGGTCATGGTGCTGTCGGAAGCGTCGGTTTTGGGCATGGTGCGGTTGAGCACGGCCTTGACCCGGGCTACCAGCTCCCGGGGAGAGAAGGGCTTGACCACATAGTCGTCGGCACCGCCCTCCAGGCCCGCCAGCTTGTCGTACTCCTCGCCCCGGGCAGTCAGGATGATGACGGGGGTGTTGATATGACGGTTGCGCATCTCCCGCAGGCAGGTCATGCCGTCCATAAAGGGCATCATCAGGTCGAGGATGACCAGATCATAGCCGCCGCTGGTGAGCAGCGACAGGGCGGCAGAGCCGTCGCCGGCTTCCTCACAGGCATAGCCGGCATATTGCAGATTCTCCCGGATCAGTTCGCGGATACGGGGTTCGTCGTCAACGATCAGAATTTTTGCCATAAGGCATTCCTCCTTATATCGGTATCCCGGGGCCGGCGCTCCGGCGCGGCCCGGCGGAAGGGCATATTATGTTAAGCTTATCTTACCCTATCAATTAGGAATTTCTGTGAATTTTGGGTGGATTTTTTGGAAAAACATCCCAAGCTGTATTTTTGTGGGCCGGGAGGCAGTCCTAATTATAAAATGGGGCCTTGGCCCCTGTCAAGCGCCGGGGGCCTGTCTTGCACTGAAAAGGGCAAGTGTGCTATACTTCAAAAATAAAGCATTCCCTGATTTTTTGCAGAAGATAAAGGAAAACAGTTCATGCGCATTGGATTTGTAGAGTTGGTATTGCTTCTGTTCATCGCCTCGGTCACGGTGGGCCCGAACGTGGCCCTCTTCGTGGACCGCTGGCTCCGCCGCGCCCAGCGCACCAGCGCTGCTGCAGCCCGCCGGAAGGCCCAGATGAAGGCACAGGCGGCGATCGAGCGGGAAGCCCTGATGAGCCGCTTCCGGGTGGCGAGTAATATCTTTGCCCTGCTGATGCTGGCAGCACTGGTATACGGCCTGCTGCTGCGGCCCATCGATACGCCGCCCAAGGCCTACAAAGCCCCCGATGTGCGGCAGGACACCGGCGCAGCGCAGACGGCTCTTTCCAGCGACAGCAAGGACATCTGGAAGCTGGGCGAATATCTGGGCGTGGACTGCGTCCGTCAGCAGGATGGCCTTGTGTATGCGGCAGCCTACACCGGCGCAGCGATGAAAAAGCGCACGAGCGACCTGGTGCGCACCGACGGCGGAACCTACGCCTCGATCCTGAGCGTGGAAGGCGAACTGACCGGTTTCGACTTTGACGGCAGCGGCGACCTGTGGCTGACGGTGCTCACGCCCTCCGGCGGGACGCTCTGCCGTGTCCGGCATGACAACTGGGGCGCCTCGGTGGAACAGGTGGTCACGCAGCTGGACGGTGCCCCGCTGGGAACGGTGTCGGCAGTAGAGACCGGCCCGGACGGCAGAGTCTACTTTGCAGTGGCCACAGAGGCCAGCGCAAAGAACGGGCTGGAAAGCGCTCTCCGCACAGAACTGCTGGCCCACACCGGTACAGGCTGCGTTTATGTGTATGACCCGTCGGCCCGGACAGTGGAACAGGTGCTGGACGGCGTGGCCGGTGCCTCCGGTCTGGCGCTCTCCGCCGACGGCAGGACCCTCTTCGTCTCCGACCTCGGGAACCGTTGTATCTGGGCTGTGGATGCCGATGCCCGGGAGCTGACGGCGGGCGGCAAAAACTGCCGGAGCTTTGCTTCCGGCCTGCCGGGCTACCCCGGTGCGCTGGCTATGGACACCGACGGCACGCTCTATATCGGCTACCGCTGGGCTTACAGCAGCTGGCTGGAAAAGAACGCGGACAGTACCCTGCTGCGGGGCATCGCCCTGCGGGCCGGCGAGAACATCCAGCAGAAACTGTTCGGCATCCCGGCAGGCTCCCCCTGTGCCGAGGCCGTGGACACGGCAGACGGAAGCTGGAAACTCACCTTCACGGGCAAGGGGCTGGATGACTGCGCGGCGGTGTGCCCGGCAGGCAGCAAAGTGTATTTCGGTGCGGCAGGCTCTGCCAGCCTGCTGTCGGCAAGAGTATAGAACGAGGTGTTTTTTATGACGGAAGAATTTAAAAAACAGATCGAAAACGAGGCGCGGCAGGCTGTGACCGAGCTGCTGGCTCAGGCAAACCTGAAAAAAGGGGACGTCTTCGTGGTGGGCTGCTCCTCCAGCGAGATCGTCGGCGGGCATATCGGCAAGGACAGCAGTCTGGAGGCTGCGCAGGCCGTCTACGCTGGCATCGCCCCGGTGCTGGCCGAGAAGGGCATCTGGCTGGCGGCACAGTGCTGTGAGCACCTGAACCGGGCCATCATCATTGAGCGGGAAGCCGCCGAGAAATACGGCTGGGAAGAGGTCTGCGTCGTGCCCCGCCCCCACGCGGGCGGCAGCTGGGCCACCACCTGCTGGAAGCAGTTCAAAGACCCTGTGGCCGTGGAGGAGATCCGTGCCCATGCCGGCATCGACATCGGCGGCACCCTCATCGGGATGCACCTGCGCCGGGTGGCTGTGCCGGTGCGGCTGAGCCTGAATAAGATCGGCGAGGCCAACATTCTCTGCGCCCGCACCCGCCCGAAGCTCATCGGCGGCGAGCGCGCAAAATATACCGAGGAGGACTGAGCTCTATGGCAGAGAAAACTTTGGAACAGATGAGAGAGGCTGTGGAAGAGATCCGGGCAAAGATGGCAGCAGCGGCCCGGGAAGCAGGCCGCGACCCCGCAGAGGTGAAGCTCTGCGCCGCCTGCAAGACCCGCACGGCAGAGACCGTTGCCGCCAGCGCGGCCCTGCCCATCGATGTGTTTGGCGAGAACCATGTGCAGGAGCTCTGCGCCAACTATGACGCAGGTGCCTACTGCGGCAAGCCCAGCCATTTCATCGGTCATTTGCAGACCAATAAGATCAAGAAGGTGCTGGGCCGGGCCAGCCTCATCCAGAGCGTAGATAGTGAACACCTGCTGGCTGCCATCGAGAAGGATGCTGCCAAGGCCGGCATCGTGCAGGATGTGCTGCTGGAAGTGAACATCGGCGGCGAGGAATCCAAGTCCGGCGTCGCCCCGGAACAGCTTTGGCCCCTGCTGGACGCTGCTGCCGCGGAGGAGCACATCCGGGTGAAGGGCCTGATGGCCATCCCGCCGGTGAACAATGATGACGCCCAGAATCGCCGGTATCTGGCTGAGGTGTACAAGCTGTTCGTGCGGGCCGGAGAGCAGGGCTACGCCAACGTGAAGATGGAGACCCTCTCTATGGGTATGAGCGGCGATTTCGAGAATGCCATCCGGGAGGGTGCCACCCTCGTGCGCATCGGCACAGCCATCTACGGCGAGAGAGATTACAGCAAGAAAATATAAAAACGCCCTCATCCGTCACCTGCGGTGACGGTTTCTCCTGACAGGGAAAAGCGAACACCAGCGGTTGGCCGGATGAGGGCATAGATGTTGGAGGAATCATGCAGAAGATCAACGACCCCGGTACACACCACATCAGCAGTGGTGCCCTTATCCGGCGCTTCCTGCCCTATATGGGCAAATACAAAAAGGTACTGTTTCTCGACCTGTTCTGTGCAGCACTGACCACATTGTGCGACATCATCCTGCCCAAGATCATGAGCACCATCACCAACTCTGCCATGGGCGTGGGCATCACCCTCACGGCAGGCATCGTGCTCAAGCTGGCGGCGATCTATTTCGTGCTCCGCATCATCGACGGTGCGTCGCAGTATTTCATGTCCAGCATCGGCCATATCATGGGCGTCCATATCGAGACGGATATGCGGAAGGATGCCTTTGACCACCTGCTCAAGCTGGACCACACCTACTACAACAACACCAAGGTGGGCACCATCATGGGCCGCATCACCAACGATCTGTTCGATGTGACCGAGTTCGCCCACCACTGCCCTGAGGAATTTTTCATTGCGGGCATCAAGATCCTGGCTTCTTTTCTTATCCTGTGCCAGGCCAGCATCCCTCTGACGCTGGCGGTGTTCGCCTGTGTGCCTCTGATGGGCGTGGTGTCCGTCAAACTGAATCAGCGGCTGCGGGCCCGGTTCCGTCAGCAGCGTGTCCAGATCGGTGAGCTGAACGCCACCATCGAGGACAGTCTGCTGGGTCAGGGCGTGGTAAAAGCCTTTGCCGCCGAGGACGAGGAACGGAAGAAGTTCGACGAGGGCAACCGGCAGTTCGAGCACATTAAAACGCTGGGCTACTACGCCATGGCGGCGTTCAACACCTCCACCCGCCTCTTCGACGGCCTGATGTATCTGGTGGTCATTCTGGCAGGTGGTCTGTCGCTGGTGTACGGCAAGATCACCGCCGGCGACCTCGTGGCCTATATGCTTTACGTCACCACCCTTATCGCTACCATCCGCCGCATCGTGGAGTTCGCGGAGCAGTTCCAGCGGGGCATGACCGGCATCGAGCGCTTTGCCGAGATCATGGATACCCCCGTTGTCATCCACGACGCTCCGGACGCCAAGCCCCTGCAGCCCGGCCCCGGTGCCATCCGGTTCGAGGATGTGAGCTTCGAGTACCCGGATGACCACAACCGTGTTCTCCACCATGTCAGCGTGGACATCAAGGCGGGCGAGCGTCTGGCACTGGTCGGCCCCTCCGGCGGCGGCAAGACGACCTTCTGCAGCCTCATCCCCCGTTTCTATGAGGTGACGGGTGGACACATCTATATCGATGGGCAGGACATCCAGAAAGTCACCCTCAAGAGCCTGCGGGAGGATATTGGAATCGTCCAGCAGGACGTGTACCTCTTCAGCGGCTCTGTGGCGGATAACATCGCCTACGGCAAGCCCGGCGCGACCCGGGAAGAGATCATCGAAGCGGCCCGTTTGGCTGGTGCAGAGCGCTTTATCAGCGCCCTGAAAGACGGCTTCGACACCTATGTGGGTGAACGGGGCGTCAAACTCTCGGGTGGCCAGAAACAGCGCATTGCCATCGCCCGGGTCTTCCTGAAGAACCCGCCCATCCTGATCCTGGACGAGGCCACCAGCGCCCTCGACAACGAGAGTGAGATCATCGTGGGACAGAGCCTTGAGAAACTGGCCCATGGCCGTACCACTCTGACCATTGCCCACCGCCTGACCACCATCAAGAATTACGACCGCATTCTGGTGCTGGGCGAAGAGGGCATTGCGGAAGCCGGTACCCATGAGGAACTGCTGGCAAAGCATGGCGTCTACTACCGCCTGTGGAACCAGCTGCCCGGCGAGGACACACTGTAAAAAATCAACCGACAGAAATAACAAGAGGCCCGGCCGCTGCAGCGGCCGGG
>DCCL01000141.1 GCA_002313795.1 Faecalibacterium prausnitzii | reverse complement strand
TACTTGACGGAGTGCACTTCATTTCGGGGAAACCTATCTCATTTTTTATTTGAAGCTATTTTGCAATAACCCCTTTGTGAATGGGCTATCAGGCCTTGTTGATAATAATGCTAGAAACCTTTTCGCAATTTTATTTCGCATCCCATCAGCTTCTCCCACAGGATGTTTCCGATAATTCCAACCAGAAGTAAGATTGGGTAAGTACTCCACCATGTCGGGATGGTCGTTTCGTTCACTCCTGTATTCAAAACCGCCATGCAGGCACTGATGATCGTAACATACACCAGATTTGCTGCCACAGCCTGAGCCAGAAGTTTCCAGAATGATTTTTCTTTGTTTGGGCAAACTTGTTCGCTGAACCACCTGCTGAAATCTTCAACGGGCAAAATCACAGAGGCCACGGTATTGATGGTAAAAGCAGTGCAGCATCCCCGTACCCATTCCGGCAGACTTGCTCCCCCGGCAAGCAGAGTCGCTGTTGTGTTGATCAGCAATGCCATATAAACATTTGCGGCCACCTGACCCCGCAGATAACGCTTACAATCCATAATTCCCATTACCGTGCTTTTCGCGCGTTTTCCACCTTAAAGTACACCACAGATGCAGCAAAACCCACAACTGCGACAATGATTGCGGCATACAGCGCACCATGAAAGCCATCTGCGATGGCCTGTGTGCCGGAGGCTCCGTTTGCGATGGCAGCCGTCTGGACCTTTGCCTGAATGCCTCCGAACAGCGAAGAGCCAATGCCCGCTGCCATCTGCATAAAGGTGTTCACGATGCCAACACCATGCGGATTCATTTCCTTGGAAAGTGTACTGAGAGCCGTTGTCTGGGAGGGCGACAGCGTAAACGCAATGCCCTGATAAATAACGCAGTAGCATACAATGATCAGCACCAGCGAAGTCTGCTCTCCGCACCGGGAGAAAGCCCAGACGGCAGCCGCGATCACGAGAAAGCCTGCCGGGATCATCCATCTTGCACCGTATTTATCCACGATTTTTCCGCTGACATTTGTGGAGACAACGTTCAGCAGGACACCGGGAAGCAGAAGCAGTGCAGATACCATACTGGATACGCCAAAGCATCCCTGCAGGAACGAAGGCGTTGTCACGTTGAGGGAGAAATTCACCAGCATGGACATGAACACCATCACGATGCCCAAGGTAAACATGGGGTTTTCAAACGGGCGCATATCCAGCATGGGCTGCTGCAGAGTCATCTGACGCTTTACATAGGTTGCCACAATGAACAGGCCGACCACTGCAACCACAGCACTTTCAACCGTATTGCTGAAGATGATGCTGACGCCATACAGGAACGCTGCAAGACCTGCCGTAGACAGAGCCACGGACAAAACATCGAAATGCGGCATCGTGATCTCCGCGACATTGTCGATGAAAAGGCCGATCGAAGCCAGCGCAAGTGCGGCCAAGACGATCATCAGGATGAAGACTGCACGCCATCCGGCCAGCTTAATGACAACACCGGAAATCGTTGGGCCAAAGGCGGGTCCCAGCGTTGTTCCGCACACACACAGTGCCATGACCGTGCCTATCATCTCTTTGGGAGCCACCAACAGGGCGGTGCTCATCATAATGGGGATCATCATGCTGGCACCGACAGCCTGAAACATACGGCAAGCCAGCAGGATCGGAAAACTCGGTGCAAAATAGCAGCCGATGCCGCCAATCAGCAGGATGCCCATTGCACCGAAGCACAGCCGTTTTGTCGGGATGCTCTGGTAAAGAAATGCCGTGACCGGCACCATCACGGTCGAAACCAGCATATAGCAGGTGATCAGCCACTGTGCCGTTGCACTGCTGATGGAAAGCTCTTCCGCAATCGGAAGCAGTGCAACATTCAGGATCGTTTCGTTAAACGTGGCGATCATCGTACAGAAGACCAATACGCCTACGATGAGCCACGGGTTCTTTTTTGTCTTTGTGTTATTCACTTTACAAATTCTCCCTGTATTATAAAATCAAGCATACGAGCGGCAGTGTAACGACCGAAACCAGCGTAGTGACAAAGATAAAGCCTGCCGCATAATCGCTGTCCGCGTGCTGATTTTCTGCCATCATCGACACGGAGGACATCGCCGGCAGTGCGCACAAAATACCGAGCGTAACAGCGATATTCTGGCTGATTGCCGGAATGTGGGAAAGCGCCGCATATACGACGATGGGCATGACCAGCATTTTTACGACGACCGTGACATAAATTTCTTTCCGTTTCAGGTAATCAAAAATTTTAATGTAGCAGAACACGCCTCCAAGGTAAATCATTGCAAGGGGGGATGCGGCCGCACCCGTTTTGCCCAATGCCGTAACGACCACAGACGGAAGCTGGATTCCGGAAAGCACGACCACCACTCCGGCAAGAATCGCGATCGTTGCCGGATTTACCATTTTGCGAAGCCTTTTTGAAGCAGGCAGTGTCTCTGCATGATTTGTCGGTGCCGTCAGATCCATACCCACCGTCCACAAAGCCAGCTGGTCGATGACGGTGTACATGGCAATATACAGTCCGCCCTGTTCCGGATACAGTGCCGTAACGATCGGGATTCCCATAAAGCCGCAGTTTCCGAACATGGTGCAGGCGCGGTAGATGTTTTTGCGCTCTGTATCGATTTTGAGGATCTTTGCCAGAAAGGCTGCAACAAAATACAGCACGAGATAAAGCACCGCTGCAAGCAGAACAATGATCAGCGAAGAAAGAAACTGCTCTCTTGTCGTGCCATTTATCGTGTTTGTAAAAATCAGCAGCGGAAGCAGCATTTTTGTGATGCAGCCGGATAGCACACCCAGTTTTTCCCGGTCAAGGAAATGCATTTTTACTGCAAACACGCCAATCAACAGGTATACTACAAAGATCTCAAGCTGCTCCAGAACAATGGAAAAGTAGTTCAATTCTGTGCCTCCAACCGAACAGGTCCATTTTCAGCGATATAATGGAATGAACCATCTTCGGCGCGTTCCACTTCCAGACAACAGTGGACATTCTGAGAGGGGTCCGGATGATTTTTCCAAAGCTCGTACAGCTTTGGCAGGAAAACAGGCCACTGACTGGCCTCGTAATCCTCATGATCCGTTGCATAATTCGGAACCATTTTGACATTCGGATTCTCCGCCAGAAGCTTTTTCACAAAAGCCGGAGGCTCACTGCATTTTGTGTTCGTGACTGTTGCCGTAATGTGATTGATTCCTCCCGGGACATCCTCCCACATATGCACGGTGGAATCCACCAGTTCATTTTTTTCATTCAGAACGCCCTCGCAGATCACATGGCGGAGGCAATCCGTAAACGGGAAAAATTCTTCCAGCGCAAGGCGATGCACTTCAATCCCGTCACCGCCAAAGACCGGAACGCCTTTTGCGCAGCTTTCTGCGATCATATGGATCGACTTATCCATGCCGACAGCATAAGGAGCCTTTACCCAGCTGAACCGCTTGTGAGAACCAGGTGCCCACAGGTAGTAGCCTTTTTCCATGTTAGCCCAGAACCAGTCAAGCATCTCGGCCGTCACACCCGGAAGAAAATGCTGTTTCTGAGAGGACAGGACAAAGCCGTTCTCCTGATAGGACTTTGAAAGCTCCAGCGGCTTCAGCAGCGGCTCAGGCTTTGCAGGATGCTGAAACGGCATAAAATCAACGTGGATGTTTTCCTGAATCGGAAAATAGGTTTGTCCAGCGTTTGCAGTATACTCACTCATCTCGTGTATCTCCTTTTCCTTGTGTTTTTTACGCCTCTATTCTAAATGCAGCATCGGTATTTGTGAATTTGTTTTTTCTTAATTGCATTAGATATTATCGAATGTTATACTGCTGCTGTACGGTTCTGGAATCATCGGATAAGGAGTGGTTTATTTGTGAATACACAAGAATTGAAATGCTTCCTCCGCGTTGCGGAGCGGCTGAATTTTACCAGAGCGGCAGAAGAACTCTACCTGACACCCCCTACCGTAACACACCACATTCAAAAATTGGAGTCCGAACTCGGCGTCCGGCTTTTTCAAAGGGACAGCAAGTCCGTCCATCTCACACTGGAAGGCGAAACTTTTTATCAGGATGCGCGAGAGATCATGATGAAAGTTGAGGCAGCCTTTTCCCATTTGAACGACATACGAAACAGTAAGCATACTCTTTTGAGAATCGGCTGTGTCACTGCACAGGAAGCATCTGCATTGTCTGAGCCGCTCTCTTTGCTAAGAGAAAAATTCTCTGCTGTCGAGCCAAGGATCATAATCTCGGATTTTTCGCAGCAGCTGCGGATGCTGAAAGAAGACCATTTGGATCTTGTTTTTGGAAGCAGAGATATGATAGCCGATCAAGGTGATTTTCAATTTGTCTTTCTTTATTCCTGCCGAAGCTGTGCGATTTTTCCCAAAAGCGATTCAAGCGTTCTGATTGATGGCGAAGTATCTCTAAAAGAACTGGAAGCCTATCCTCTGATTGCACTTCACCCCAAAAATGTTCCTATACAGCCAAACGATTCCATTGAAGAATTTCTCACTTCAAAAAGCCATCCACTTCACATTGTCCGGCAGGAAGATGCTGCTGCCGTTATTACACTGGCTTCCAGCGGCTATGGTATCGGTATTTTACCTGAATATGTTCTTTCTAAATCTGTTCGGACTTCTATGTGTTACGCCCGGATCAAGGAAAGCCCCTGTATTGAATATGGAATCATTTATTATGCTGCCAGCAAAAATCCCTACATTGCCCCATTTTCCTCTATCCTGAAAATGTGCGACCATTAGTTTTTGCAACAGTTTTATTTGATAGCGGCTGCTCATTGTCTAGCAGGCAGATACCGGGCAATTCTTTATCTTTCCTTAAATACAGAACAGGCCGAACCCGTTTGCACGGGTTCGGCCTGTTCTGCGCTTGGCTGATTGGTTTTTAGGCAAAGTATCTGCTGGCGGCTCCATTCAACGCACCCACGACCATGAACCTTTACTGCAGCAGCATCTGACGATAGGTGGACGGGGTGATTCCGTACTCTCGCCGGAATGCCCGGTAGAAATTGGAGTAATCCCCGAATCCAACTTCAACAGCGGTCCGCTCCAGCGAAGTACCCGTCTGAATCAAATTTTTGGCCGCAATCAGGCGGCGTTGGGTCACAAACCGATAAAAGCTGACCGCCAGCCGCTTTCGGAACAGCTGGCTGACCGTACTTTCGCTGACATGAAAATGCCGGGCCGTCTGCTCTAAAGAAAGCTTGTCCGTCATATTCTGCTCAATGTAAAGAATGATCTCATCCAGCAGTTCTTGCCTCTCAATCTGCGGTGGGTTGATTTTGACCGATGCTCGGGCGATCCCCACGCAGACCAGCTCCGCCTGCGCAATAACGACCGCCTGCCAGCCGGGTTCCCGCCGTTCATTTTCCTGTACCGCTGCCTGAAAAAAAGCGGAGATATTTTCCCACTGTGTTCCGCCAGTGCGGAGCAGGTAATGTTCTGCCCTCTGCCTCAGCTCCGGAAACCGCTGGCTCAGCTGTTCCCGGAACTCACAGCTGAGCCAGAGCACAGAGCGGCGGTAGGGTTCGTTGAGCTGATCCAGAAACAGGGGGCGGTGGCTGATGCCCGGTGGTATAATGACAATGTCGCCCCGTTGCAGACGGTATCGTTGCATTCCCACCAGATACTGCACATTTCCGCTGTAGCAATAGATCAGCTCATAAAATGTATGGCTGTGGAGCTGCACCTCATCCCGGGAGGTGCTGATATCGTTATGGACGTCCACCAGAGAAGAATCCATTTCCAGTTCCTGATACAGATTTCCCGAAGATACGCCATTTTCGCAGAGAAGTTTCTGGACCTCCTGATTCGTCAGCGTTTCACCGGATTCCTGGGTCTGCTGTTCAAGCAGCTTCAGAGCACGACTCATTTCGGACATTTTCACAAAATACGCGTTCCCTTCTTGTATGTTTTGTCAACATCCTAACACAAAATTACCGGATTTGCAATGTTTTATGCCAAATTCACAATTCATTTTGCAAATATTATTTGGTATATTTGTTTCGTCAAAAACGTATCAAATGTCCGAATTCAACGTTTGAACGACAAGAATGGCATGAATTCACGCAAAAGGAGAATCACCATGGATCAAAAGAAAAACCGGCCTTTCGGCGTGTTGGATCAGGTGGGATATGTCTGCGGCGATATGGCCGGCAGCTTTGTCAACCTGTTCGTAGACGCCTATTTCCTGACTTTCTGCACCTACGTTCTGGGCATCAGCCCGGCATGGATGGCAACGCTGTTCCTCGTTGCACGCCTGTGGGACGCCATCAATGACCCCATCATGGGTTCCTTCCCGGACCGCTGGCGTCTGGGCAAGAGCGGCGATAAGTTCAAGCCCTGGATCAAGCTGTTCATGATTCCTCTGGCCCTGTCCGGGGTACTGTGCTTTATGAAGGTGCCTTTCACCGGTGTGGCCCTGCACGCTTGGGTCGCCTTTGTTTACATTCTGTACGGCATGAGCTATACTGGAACCAGCATGCCGTTCGGTGCAATGGCAAGCGTTGTTTCTACTGACCCCATCGACCGTTCCAAGCTGTCCCGTGCCCGCAGCATCGGCGGCACTATCGTGGGCATTGGAGCTCTGTCTGCTGTTCCGGTCCTCTGCTTTGATAAGGACTCCAACATCCTGCCGGAGCGCTTTACCCTCGTGGCCGCCGTGTTTGGCGTTCTGTCCATTGTCTGCTATCTGCTGCTCTGCCACTGCACGCAGGAGCGTGTCCACCAGAAGCACACTCCAGGCCAGAAGTTCGAGTACGGCAAAGTGCTGAAGGCCGCTTTCAGGAACCGTCCGCTGATCGGCGTCATGGTCGCCACCATCGGCTCCATGCTCTATATCACCGGCAGCAGCCAGCTTCGCAGCTATATCTACAAAGAGTTCTATCATGACACCGGTGCCATGACCATCCTCAGCCTCGGCAGCCTGCCTGTCATGATCATCTGCTTCATTCTGGTTCCAAAGATCGTGGCAAAGTTCGGCAAACGGAACGTGATCCTTGTCATGAGCGCATACAACCTCGTGCTCTCTTCCATCATCCTGTTCTTCCCCATTCAGAACGTCATGCTCTACACCATTCTGAATCTGCTGGCCACCATCGGCCAGACTACATTCACCATGCTGATCTGGGCTCTGGTCACCGACTGTCTGGATTACAGCGAGTGGAAGATGAACATCCGCAGCGACGGCAGTATGTACAGTCTTTACACCTTCAGCCGTAAGATCGGTTCTACCATCGCTTCTACCGGTGCCGCCAGCGCTCTGGCCGCCATCGGTTATGTGTCCGGTGTTGGTGCTGTCCAGTCTGCCGCTACCGTCAATAACATTTATTACCTGGTCAACGCCGTGCCGGTCATCACCTGCATTCTGGAATTGATCGGCATTGGTCTGGTCTTCAATCTGGACCAGAAGACCACCGAGGCCATGTACGCAGAACTGGCAGACCGCCGCGCAAATGGCACTGCCGAGGAGGCATAAATCATTTATGGAACCACTGCAGAAAATCGACCTGCATCTCCATCTTTCCCGCGTCCCGCTGCCCCGTACCGAACAGATGTGGGTCAGCGACCCGGCCGAGATGCTGCCCCATATGGCAGAGCTCGGCATTGAAAAAGCCGTTCTCATGAGTACCAGCGAATCGGCACAGCCGCAGATGCCCTTCGGCTCCAATGCAGACAACTGTGCAATCGCACAGGCAGACCCCGCCCATTTTGCATGGATGTGCAATCTGGACCCGGTAGAGCCGGAAACCATCCCGGAGCGGCTGGCAAAATACAAGGCGCAGGGCGCTGTGGGCATCGGAGAATTGGCCATCAACCGTCGTCTGGACGACCCGCTGCTGGAAACGATCTTTGCCGCTTCCGGCAAGCTGAATCTTCCCGTCACCTTCCACATGAGCCCGGAAGTGGGGTACAGCTACGGCGTTGTGGATGATCCCCGTCTGCCGCTGCTGGAACGCGCCCTTCAGAAATTCCCGGACACGAAATTTCTGGGCCACAGCCAGACCTTCTGGATCGAGATGAGCGGCGACGCTCCCACGGAAAAAGAAGCCCGCAACCAGTGGGGCAAAGGCCCGGTGGTGTCCGGTGGCCGAGTGCCGGAACTGTTCGCCAAGTACCCGAATCTGTACGGCGACCTGAGTGCCAACAGTGCCGGACAGGCCATCATGCGTGATCCGGCATTCGGACTGGAATTTCTGGAAACATACGCTGACCGGCTCTTCTTCGCTACAGATATGGTCAATGCCGGCATGGTCTTCCCGCTGGGAGCATGGCTGGACGAACAGGCTGCCAACGGCACACTCAGCGCACAGACCTATGAAAAAATCTGCCGTGGAAACGCTCAGCGTGTTTTCGGGTTGTAATATTGGAGGATTTGAATCATGGAACTTCGCACCCGCATTCTGCCCAAGATGCTCAACAGTGAGGTAGAAGCTTATCTGGAGCACAACGATATTATCATCGTTCCTGTTGGAACCGTGGAAATGCACGGCGGTTTCCCACTGGACAGTGAGACCATCATCAGCGAGGCATATGCTCTGAAGATGGCCGAGGCCTGCGACGGTCTGGTGCTGACCGGCCTGCCTTACTTCTATGCCGGTGCCACCGCCTCTGGCCGCGGCACCACACAGGTGAGTGTCCGTGAGGGCATCGACTATCTCTCTGCCATTGCGCACAGCCTGCTGCGGCAGGGCTTCAAGCGTCAGGTGTATATCAGCTTCCACGGCCCGGCCCACATGACCTGCAGCCCTATGGTGCGCGATTTTTACGATGAGACCGGTGTGCCAATCCTGTACATGGATCTGACCATGCAGATGATGCAGAACGCCCGGGATTTGTTCAAGAGCATGGATGCCTTCCACGCCATCACGGTGGGTGCTTACAAGATCATGAACCGTCTGGAGGATATCCCCCTGACCACCGCCTATTCCGAGCAGCTGCCCAAGAAGTGTGATGCCTTCAACGACATCTTTGGCCTAGCTTATCAGAGTGCTTCGACCGGTTATTATTTCAGTGAACCCACCGACCATATGCCCACCACTGCGATCCCGGACGAGGAGACTCGCCAGAAGCTGGCCGATGAGGGTGCAGAGCTGATCTGCAGTCTGGTGGAGCGGATGGATATGCCCCATGTGGTAGACCAGCTGCGGAAACTGGAAGCTTACGGCCATGAAGTCGAAGCCAAAAAGCCATGGGTTCCCAGCGCGTACAACAATCAGTAAGCCTTTTCTTTCTCTTTTTCCTTTCTACCATGTAAAAGCAGCCGGGACACGGAAAGTTCAGGGCAGGTCTACATCTATTGTTCCTACAGTCATTTACCCTTGACCATTCCCTCCCATCGTATTATAATAGGGGCTGTATTGAAGTATATTTATTCAAGTTTCTGTGAATAGAGAGGAATATATACAATGGATCTCAAAAATCGCAGCTTTCTGAAGCTTCTGGATTACACTCCCGCCGAGATCGAGGGTCTGCTGGATCTCGCCGCTGACCTGAAGGCCAAGAAAAAGGCCGGCATCCGCCACGACGCCCTGCGCGGCAAGAACATCGCCCTGATCTTCGAGAAGACCTCCACCCGCACCCGTTGCAGCTTTGAGGTCGCCGCCCACGATCTGGGCATGGAAGTCACCTATCTTGACCCGTCGGGCAGCCAGATCGGCAAGAAGGAGTCCATTGCCGACACCGCCCGGGTGCTGGGCCGGATGTTTGACGGCATCGAGTACCGCGGTTATGGTCAGTCCATCGTGGAAGAGCTGGCCCACTACGCCGGCGTCCCGGTCTGGAACGGTCTGACCAACGAGTTCCACCCCACCCAGATCCTCGCCGATTTTCTCACCATCCGGGAGCACTTCGGCCATCTCAAGGGCATCCATTTCGTTTACTTCGGTGACGCCCGGTACAACATGGGCAACAGCCTGATGGTGGGCTGCGCCAAGATGGGCCTCCACTTCACTGCCTGCGCCCCCAAGAAGTACCAGCCGGACGCCGCTCTCGTGGCCCAGTGTCAGGCCATCGCCGCCGAGACCGGTGCCACCATCTCCTTTGAGGAAGACCCTGCCAAGGCCGCCAAGGGTGCCGATGTGCTCTATACCGACGTCTGGGTCTCTATGGGTGAGCCGGTGGAAGTCTGGGCTGAGCGCATCAACGACCTGGCCCCCTACCAGATCAATAAGGCCCTGATGGATGCCGCCGGGCCGCAGGCTGTCTTCATGCACTGCCTGCCCGCCTACCATGACCACAAGACCACCGTGGGCAAGGAGATGGGCGAGCGCTTTGGCCGCGATGCTATGGAAGTCACCGATGAGGTCTTCGAGGGCCCCCAGAGCATCGTCTTTGACGAGGCCGAGAACCGGATGCACACTATCAAGGCTGTCATGGCTGCGACGCTGGGCTACAACGGCTAAAAAGTCCATTTTCCTAAAACGCCCAAACGGCCTTTTTGCCCGTTGTCCGACGCACTCTGCTTATGAAAACAGCTTTTAAGACCTCTCAAGCATAAGATGGGCCGACAGGTGTAAAAGCCGGTCGGCTTTTTTCTTTCCGGGCGATTCGATTTTTCTTGCAAAAAGCGGCTTCTGCCCGTATAATGATAGGGCAATCTGTTATCGCCGGGCCGCTGCCCGGATGCAAAGGAGGCCCATCATGGGCGGAGGACATGTTTCAAGGCCGGATTTCGGGATGCCCCAGCCCGACCCGGCCCACCCGCTGACCGAATTTTACTGCCTGCTCCAGCGTGCGCTGGACCGGGAGGGCGTGTTTGCCCTGCCTGCGCTCTACGCGCAGTTTCAGGCACCGGCCCGGCGCATCTATGCCGATGAGGCTGCTGATTATCTCACCCTCTCCTCCGACGAGGAGGACAGCGCCATCCGCCTGCTGGCCCCGGCTCAGCTCCAGCTCCTCTATACCACCCTCCACGTCACCCCCGAGGGCATCCCGGCCGCGCTGCTGCTTACCGAGGAGTGCACCCGGATGGTGTATGCCGTGCAGCTTCTGCCACCCTTCCTGTGGGAAGACCCTCTCCCACCCCTGCCGGACACGCCTGCCGCCCTCACTCTCACCCTGACCATGCGGGACATCGAAGAGATCGACTCCTGCCCCGCAGCGCTGGGCCACCGTCTCGTCTGCGACAAGTCCGGCAAGCGCTGGCTCCATCACCCCCGGGCTGAGACTTATCTCGCCGAGCGGGTGGCACTCTTTCAGCGGGTCTACCGATAAGCACGTTATAGTTCCCGGGTCATTTGCCAAAACATGGTCGGCAGATGGCCCTTTTGTTTTTCCCGTATCCATGTTATACTTTGGATACCTGTCCTCCGGCGGCAGAACATCTTTTCACCCTGGAGGCTTTTTCTGCAATAATCCGGGCCGTTCATCCGTGTACAGGGTGAACGTTCCCCATAAATAACCAATTTTCCATCGGGCCCCGCCGTGAGCGGGACATCAAAGGAGCATAGACTTATGGGACAGCTGACAAAAGACGAGATTTTTGCGCTGGCCGTGCAGCGATACAGTGACACGGTGTTCCGGGCCGCCATGCATAACTGCAGCTGCACCGCCGATGCAGAGGACGTGGTGCAGGATGTTTTTGAAAAGCTGCTGTGCTACAATGGCCGCTTCGAGAGCGAAGAACATCTGAAAGCGTGGCTGCTGCGGGTCACCATCAACCGCTGCCGGGACCTGACCCGTGCCGCCCGCCAGAAGGACACCGAGCTGGACGAGAACCTGCCCGCTCCGGAACAGATGGAGGACGGCAGCGTGCTGGACGCCGTGCGCGCTCTGCCTGAGAACTACCGCAATGCGGTCTACCTCCACTACTACGAGGGATATACCGCCGCAGAAGTTGGCCGAATGCTGGGTGCTCCCACCAACACGGTGCTCAGCTGGCTTCGCCGCGCCCGCGCCCAGTTACATACGATGCTGAAGGAGGAGATCGAAGATGAGGTGGTATGAATACAAGATGGAGGTGGACGACCTCCACGCTTCTGACGACCTGAAGGCAAAGCTGCTGGCCATGCAGGCCGCAAAATCCGGGGCTGCTGCGGATCCTGCCCCCAAGGCGGCAAAAAAGCCGGTTTCCAAAAAAGCCATCCATTTCCCCCGCCGGGTGCTGAGCATTGCCGCCTGCGGTGTGCTCTGCGGTGCCTGCCTGTATGCCGCAGCCCACTTCCCGGGCATCACCCTGCTGCCCTCCGGCGGTGCGGCGGCAGATACTTCTGCTGAGACTTCCTTTGCCAGCTATTCGATGGACGACGTGAACAGCACCCTGAGTGCTCCCAAGCTGGCCGTTCAGTCTGCCGGAGGCTCCGATACCATGAGCGCCCGCTCCGCAGACAACGGCACCAGCACCCTGAACGCCGAAGCCGCTCAGGAAGCCGTCTCTGACACCAAGCTCATCTACACCGCCAACCTCACCCTTGAGAGCAAGGACTTTGACTCTGCTCGCGAAGCCCTCACCGACGCCGTCAGCGCCGCAGGGGGCTATCTGGAATCCAGTGACGAATCCTCCTACTCCGGCACCGGGCGGCAGCTTTCCCTGACCATCCGGGTGCCTCAGGACAACTACGCCAGCTTCCTCGAGGAGGCCGCCAAGGCGGGCAATCTCGTCAACAAGAGCGAACAGGTGCAGGACGTCACCACCCAGTATATGGACATCGACGCCCGGCTCTCCAATCTGGAAGCCCAGCGCACCCGCCTGCAGGAATTGCAGGCCAGCGCAGACAACCTTTCCGACCTGCTGGAGATCGAATCTTCCCTCAGCGATGTGCAGTACCAGATCGAGAGCTGGCAGTCTCAGCTGGACTGGTACAGCCAGCAGGTCGCGCAGAGCACGGTCTACCTCACGCTGGATGAGGTAAAGGAATACACCCCCACGGAAGACTCCTTCCCCGCCCGGCTGAGTGACGCCCTCCGGAACGGATGGGCCGGTTTCGTCAGCGGTGCGCAGACGCTGACCGTCTGGGTCGTGAGCTGCTGGCCGGTGCTGACCATCGCAGCTGCCGCTGCTCTGCTCCTCTGGCTGTTCCGCCGCAGCCGCCGCTGAATCTCTCCTGCTTTCCTTTCACGCCCCGTATTCCGGGGCGTTTTTTTGTTGCGCCCTGTCGCCTCCGCCTGCCTGAAAGGCAATTTTTCAAAAAAGTCAGATTCTTTTTCGAAAAAAGCTTGACATCCACCCCATCCTGTGGTATTATATTTGAGCAGTCAGCGAGAGGCTGACAGCCAAAAGTAAATATCGCGGGGTGGAGCAGTCTGGTAGCTCGTCGGGCTCATAACCCGAAGGTCGTTGGTTCAAATCCGGCCCCCGCAACCACTAGGCATCTCGGAAATATCCGAGATGCTTTTTCTTTTTGTTTTACGATCCATTTCAAAGAAGAAGCCGTTGCACAGTCTGATGTGCAGCGGCTTCTCTGTTTTTTACTTCATCATGCCATGGCGGCGCTGTTCGGCTTCCAGCTCCTGATTCAGGGCCGCTTTGCGGTGGTCCAGAAGCAGGTCTTTGTTGTACTGGAAATACCGCTCACAGCCGTTCTCCGCGATGAACGCATGGGCGGCGGGCGACAAGGTCAGCTCGGTGATGAACACCACCATCTCCTGACTCTCAGCGAACGCCTGCTCCATAAAGTCGAACGCAGCTTCCAGTGCAGCACTGGCCGTCTGCTGGGCCTTATCCTGGGCATCCGACAGAGTGCCGAACTGCTCCCGCAGTACCTTGAACGCTGCCTCTGCATCCGGTGCAGCGGCCCGCAGCAGCTCTTTTTCCCAGCTGCGCAGGGTCTTGGCGGTCTGCAAGCGGGCTTCCAGCGTGGTTTTGTCCAGCAGGCCGACAGAACGCTTTTTCTGGGTCTCCTCCTCGTAATCGGCAGTCATCTGCCCAAAGAGACGCGCCCAGCCGTTCGGCTCCTGCGCCAGTTCAGCGGGCAGGTCGTTGAAGGCTTTCTTCGTCTCCCGCAGGAAGGCATAGCAGTTGTCGGCCACAGCGTCTGTCCGCCGGGACGCAGAGAACCGCGTTTCCAGACCGGACAGGATGAGGCTCACAAGGCTCAGCCTCTCATCGAAGGGAGCCTGCAGCAGCCGTGCAAAGGCAGCGGGCTTGGCCTGACCGGCCAGAATATCCTCCACGCCGTAGTCATCCCGGTATTTATAATAGAGGTCGAGGTAGGCCGAGAAGTCCTCTGCAATCTTCTGATGCTGGATGTACTGGCGGATGAGCTCTTCATCGGCCTGCAGGCCCAGAGATTCGTAAGTGTTGAGCAGATTGGAGAGGTCTTCCCAGCCGCGGGCAGTGACGAACTGGGTGCCGTCCACGTCGGCGTTGATCTGGTAGAAGTTCTGCGGGTGCAGTTCCAGATAGCTCAGGATGGCGCTGTGGATGTGTGCCCCGCGGGCGTAGTCTTTCCACACCGGCAGGTCGGGCTCGATGTCCATCCGGCGGACGCGGTCGAGGGTAACGATATCGAAATCCCGGACCGATTTGTTATATTCCGGCGGGTTGCCTGCGGCCACGATGACCCAGCCTGCAGGCACAGCCTGATTGCCGAAGGTCTTGCACTGCAGAAACTGCAGCATGGTGGGGGCCAGCGTCTCGGAGACGCAGTTGATCTCATCGATGAAAAGGATGCCCTCTTTCAGGCCGGTGGCCTCCATCTTGGCATAGACGCTGGCGATGATCTCACTCATGGTGTATTCCGTCACCGAGACGTCTCTTCCGCCGTAGTTGCGCTGCCGGATGAAGGGCAGGCCCACGGCGCTCTGACGGGTGTGGTGGGTGATGGTATAGGCCACCAGAGCCACGCCGCACTCCCGGGCTGCCTGCTCCATCACCTGAGTCTTGCCGATGCCCGGAGGGCCCATCAGCAGGATGGGGCGCTGCCGGATAGCCGGGATGGCATATTCGCCCAGAGCGTCCTTG
The DNA here is from genome assembly GCA_002313795.1 of Faecalibacterium prausnitzii. GTDB lineage: Bacteria > Bacillota > Clostridia > Oscillospirales > Ruminococcaceae > Faecalibacterium > Faecalibacterium prausnitzii_L. The sequence goes on along the minus strand of DCCL01000141.1, from coordinate 758 downwards.
GCCAGATAGGCCCGAACGGTGTTTTCGATCTCTTCTTTGGCTCGCTTGATGTTCATAGTTCTTTCCTCATGCAGTTATCACGAATTATTGAGGTCACGGTAGAGGTCATCTTCTTCGGACATCGCTTCCGAGAGCGCCGAGGCGCTGCGGGCAGCCTCTCCGGTAAATTCTTCTTCGTCCAGCACCACTTTCATCGCCCAGGGCGGCACATTGGCGTCATCGAACCGGTCGCCCAGAAACAGGAACGCCGTGTCGTACTCCGGGCGGCGGGCCGGGTAAGTCCCCATGCCGTCGGTGAAATAGAGCAGGCCCCGGAGATTCGAAAACTTTTTCTCCGCGCAGAGCTGGTTCACATATTCGAAAGCCGGGCGGAAGTCTGTTCCGCCGCCGCCCCGCAGCTCAAAGTGGTTCATGGCGTGGATGAGCTCGTCCTCATTGCGGATGAGCAGATCCTGCCGGATGGCGTTGTCTGCCTGAATGAGGTGCAGATTCATCCGGTGGAAGAAGTTCTCCCGCCCCTTCAACAGGGTGTAGGTCTCGGCCAGAAAGGCCCGTACCAGCTCGCCGGAGGTGGAGTAACTGGTATCGATGACCAATGCCAGTTCTTCGATCTTCTTGCTCTCACGGGTCTCCAATGGCTCGATGAGGGGCAGATTGCCGTAGACCGATAAGCCGTAGGTGTAGAAGTTCAGGTCGAACTCATCCGGGTCCAGCCGGACTTCCTCGCGGGTGATGCAGAACCGGCGCAGAAAATCCTT
>DCCL01000075.1 GCA_002313795.1 Faecalibacterium prausnitzii | reverse complement strand
ATGGCGTTTTCCAGCAGCTCCTTCACCACCGAAGCGGGCCGCTCCACCACCTCACCGGCGGCGATGAGCTCTGCCGTGTGTTTGTCCAAAACATGGATCTCCGCCATGGATTTCCCTCCGTTTCAAATCAGATTTTATCGCAGTTTGCGTTTTTAATGCACAGACAGCATTCGCAAACTGCATACTGCAACCATGCCGTTTCGTGAGGAGTTATTGTGAAAATTGCGATAAAGAGCACTCAGCCCTTCAGGCTTCCGCTCAGGATCTTTTTCAGCTCGTACAGGAAGTTCAGCGCCTCGATGGGGGTCAGGGTCTCCACATCCAGTGCTTCCAGTTTTTCCATCATCTCGCTGGGGACAGCGGGCGAAGAATATTCCTGCAATGCGTCAAAATCCATCTGCTCCACCTTGTTCTTGGGCGCAGATGCTTCCAGTGCCCGCAGCACCTCGTGGGCACGGCGGGTGACAGTGCCGGGCAGGCCGGCCAGCTTCGCCACCTCGATGCCATAGCTGTCATCGGCCGGGCCACGGACGATGCGGCGGAGGAACGTGATGTTCTCGCCCCGCTTCTTGACCGCGATGTTGTAGTTTTTCACGCCGTCGATGGCGCCTTCCAGATCGGTCAGCTCGTGGTAATGGGTAGCAAAAAGGGTCTTGCAGCCCAGGCCCTTGGACGGGTCGGAGATATGCTCCACCACGGCCCGGGCGATGCTCATGCCGTCAAAGGTCGAGGTGCCCCGGCCGATCTCATCCAGCACCACAAGGCTCTTGGGGGTAGCGTTCTTGAGGATGTCGGCCACCTCGGTCATCTCCACCATGAAGGTGGACTGACCAGCGGCAAGGTCATCGGACGCACCGATGCGGGTAAAGATGGCATCCACCACGCCCACATGGCAGCTGGATGCCGGCACAAAGGAGCCGATCTGCGCCATCAGGGCGATGAGGGCATTCTGACGCATATACGTGGATTTACCCGCCATGTTGGGGCCGGTGATGATGAGGCATCGGTCCGTGGTGCAGTTGAGTTTGGTGTCATTGGGAACGAAGAGACTTCCCTTGAGCATCTGCTCCACCACAGGGTGGCGGCCCTCAGTGATGGTCAACTCGTCGCTGTCGTCCACCACGGGGCGGCAGTAATTGTTCTCTGCAGCTACCTGTGCCAGTGCGGCCAGCACGTCCAGCTCTGCGACGGCGTTGGCGGTGCGCTGGATTCGGTCCAGCTGACCGCCAATCTTTTCCAGCAGCTCCGAGAAGAGCCGGTGTTCCAATGCAATGAGCCGTTCGTGGGCACCCAGGATCTTGCTTTCCAGCTCTTTCAGCTCCTGAGTGATATACCGCTCGCCGGAAGTGAGGGTCTGCTTGCGGATGTAGGTCTCGGGCACCATCTGTTTATAGGAGTTGCTGACCTCGATATAGTAGCCGAACACGTGGTTATAGCCGATTTTCAGCTTGGGGATGCCGGTCTCCTGCCGCAGGCGGGTCTCCAGCTGGGCAAGAACACCCTTGGTGTTATCGCGGATAGAGCGCAGCTCGTCCACCTCAGGGTGATACCCTTTGGCAATGACGCCGCCATCCTTGAGGGTAGAGGGTGCATCCGGGTCGATGGCCGCGAGGATGGCGGTCTTCACATCGTCCAGCTGGTCGATCTGGGCCGCAAGACCGGTCAGTTCCGGGCAGCTGCAACTCTCGGCCTGGGCCCGCAGCTCCGGCAGGCGCTCACAGGTCTGGGCCATAGTATAAATTTCTTTGGGGGTGGCGGAGCCGTAGACCGCCCGGGTCATGAGACGCTCAAGGTCGGAGATATAGTGCAGCTGCTCGATGAGGTCGCCCCGCTGCATGGTCTGGTGCACCAGACTCTCCACGGCATTCAGGCGGCGGTTGATGGCGGCGCTGGAAATGAGGGGCTGCTCGATCCAGCTGCGGAGCATCCGCTTGCCCATGGCCGTGCTGGTCTTGTCCAGCACCCAGAGCAGTGTGCCCCGTTTCTCCCGGCCCCGCAGGGTCTCGGTGAGTTCGAGGTTAGCCCGGGTGACCTGCGACAGCCGCATGAACTGGGCCTCATTGTAGGTGATGACAGTCTTCAGCCGCTCCACGCCCTTGATCTGGGTATCGTGGAGGTATTCCAGCAGAGCCGCCATGGCAAACCGGACAAGACCATCCTGTGCGATGCCGGTCTTCTCCGCCCAGTCGCGGCCAAACTGATTTTCCAGCGAGATCGCGACGAGGCCCGGCGCATAGCGTTCCTCTTCCACCATCTCAACGGAACAGTTCATGTTTTTCTTGATGTAGGCGGTTATCTCCCGGCAGTCCAGCAGGCCCGGGTTCATCAGCACCTCGCTGGGGTGGTAGCGGCAGAGCTCCGCAATGACCGCCGTGGCGATCTTTTCCTGCTTCAGTTCGGTGATATGAGCTGTGCCGGTGGAGACATCTGCAAAGCAGAGGCCCGCTGCACCGCCCTTCAGGTAGATGCTGGCGATGTAGTTGTTCCGGTCATCCTGCAGCATGCTGCTCTCGATGACGGTGCCCGGCGTGACCACCCGGATGATATCCCGCTTGACGAGACCCTTTGCCTTGGCCGGGTCTTCCACCTGCTCACAGATGGCGACCTTGTAGCCCTTGGAAATAAGGCGGGCCACGTAGCCCTCATAGCTGTGGAAGGGCACACCGCACATGGGAGCACGCTCTTCCATGCCGCACTGTTTGCCCGTCAGGGTCAGATCCAGCTCCCGGGAAGCCGTAAGTGCATCGTCGAAGAACATCTCGTAAAAGTCACCGATGCGGTAAAAGAGAATTTCGTCCTTATGTTGATTTTTGATTTCCAGATATTGCTGCATCATGGGCGACAGCTCTGCCATGGTTTACCCTCTCTCCCGTTCTATGGTTCTGTGCACGGTTTGCGGCTTGTAACCGCCTTTGCAAACAAAACGCGGTCTGTGTTGCACAGCCGCGTTCTGGTTTGCTCTGCTCAGTGGCAGCCGCCGCAGGTAGAGCAGCTGCCCGTGCAGGAGTTAGAAGGCATCTGCACCGTCATGGGGTCGCCGCCATTCATAGCGGTGTTGATGATAGCGTCGATATAGTTGACCAGCTGCTCGCAGTCGCGCTTGGCCTCGTTGTAAGCCACCATGCCCTCATCGGCCATGATCTTGCCGTACAGCTCGTTGACCTTCTCGTTGAGCTCTGCGATGCGCTCATCGCTGCGCTCGGTCTTGCTGATCTCGTTGTTCAGATCCATGCGGGTCAGATTGAACTCGCCGATGAGGTTCTGCAGTTCCTCGTCCTTATCGTTCATCTTGCGGGCCTGGTCCATTGCCAGATAGCGGGGGTCAGTCTGCAGAGCCATAGCGGCGCGCTTGAAAAGATCGATGCAATCCATAGTAATAATCTCCTTTGATGTTCCTTGTTTATTTTAACGGTATTCGTATGACCGGGATAGCGTTTCAGTCGTCCAGCTCGCCCAGAAGGACGGTGGCGCGGGCACCGGTGAGCTTCACCATGGCGTAATTGCCCATGAGACTGTCGTCAGCCTTGAACTCTACGGTGAGGTTGTTGTCCAGACGGCCCGAAAGGGTGCCTTCCTTGCGGCCGTAACCTTCCACAAGAACGCGGACGGTTTGGCCCACCTGTGCCTTGACCAGAGCCATGGCGATCTCATCCTGCGTTTTGAGCAGGCGGGTCATCCGGTCGGTCTTCTCCTTGCGGGGAGTGGGGTCGGGCATCTCGGCGGCCTTGGTGCCGGTGCGCTTGGAATAGATGAAGGTGAACAGCTGCATATAGCCAACCTTCCGCACCAGTTCCAGAGTCTGCTGGAAATCCTCTTCGGTCTCACCGGGGAAGCCCACGATGATATCACTGGAGAAGGTGATGCCGGGCACCGTTTTGCGGGCGTACTCGATGAGCTCCAGATAATGCTCCACCGTATAGTGGCGGTTCATCAGGGCCAGCAGACGGTCAGAGCCACACTGCACCGGCAGATGCAGGTGCTTGCAGATCCTGGGCTGGGCCGCGATGGTATCGATGAGCTTGTGGCTGGCATCCTTCGGGTGGCTGGTCATGAACCGGATGTGATAGTCTCCGGGGACAGTGCAGAGCAGGTTGAGCAGGTCGGAGAAATCCACCTGTTCCTCAAGGCCCTTGCCGTAGCTGTTGACGTTCTGGCCCAGCAGGGTGATCTCCTTATAGCCCGCTTCCACAAGACCGCGGAACTCGGCAAGAATGTCGCCGGGCTTGCGGCTCTTTTCGCGGCCGCGCACATAGGGCACGATGCAGTAGGA
>DCCL01000120.1 GCA_002313795.1 Faecalibacterium prausnitzii | reverse complement strand
CAGTTCTTGGCCAGAATGGTGATGCCGCGCTCACGCTCGATATCACCGCTGTCCATGACACGCTCTGCCACGACCTGATTGTCGCGGAAAGCGCCGCTCTGACGCAGCATTGCGTCCACCAGCGTAGTCTTGCCGTGGTCAACGTGAGCGATGATAGCGACATTGCGCAAATCGTTACGAACCATAAAATACAACCTCTCTATTTTGAATCTCAGTAGAAGTTACGTCATACGTTTTAAGTTTATCTCAACCGGGGTGATTTGTCAAGATTGTCTAAAAATTTTTTGGTTAATTCGGCGTTTTGCCTGAGAATCGGCCTTCGATTTGGGCGGCATGGCAGAGCCAAATGTGTTATACTAAATATACCAAAGTTGCGTAAAATCCGTTGGAGGTGTATTTATGAAACTGACGTTTTTGGGTGCTGACCACGAAGTGACCGGCAGCTGTACCCTTCTGGAAGCGGCAGGACAGCGCTACCTCATCGATTGCGGCATGGAGCAGGGCAAGGATGTCTACGAGAACCAGCCCCTGCCGGTGTCTCCCGGAGAGATCGACGGCGTGCTGGCGACCCATGCCCACATCGACCACACCGGTCTGCTGCCGCTGCTGGCACGCAACGGCTTCCGGGGAAAGATATGGTCCACGAAGCCCACGGCAGAGCTGTGCAGCATCATGCTCCGTGATTCGGCCCACATCCAGGAATTCGAAGCTGAGTGGAAGAACCGCAAGGGCCAGCGCTCCGGTGCGGAGCCGGTAGAGCCGATGTACACCATTCAGGATGCCGAGGCGGCCATTGAGCTGTTCCGGGGCGTGGAGTACGATACAAAGGTAGAGCTTGCTCCCGGCCTTGTCATCCGCTTTGTGGATGTGGGCCATCTGCTGGGCTCTGCCAGCATTGAGATCTGGGTGACAGAAAACGGTTCCACCACCAAACTGGTGTTCTCCGGCGATATCGGCAACCTGCATCAACCCATCATCAAGGACCCCACCTACCTGACCGAAGCGGACTATGTATTCATGGAGTCCACCTACGGCGACCGCAGCCATGGCTCCCGCCCGGATTATGTGGGCGAGCTGACCAAGATCCTGCAGCGCACCTTCGACCGGGGCGGCAATGTGGTCATCCCCAGCTTTGCCGTGGGCCGCACGCAGGAGCTGCTCTATTTCATCCGGGAGATCAAGGAAAAGGGCCTTGTGAAGGGCCACGGCAACTTCCCGGTCTACATCGACAGCCCGCTGGCCATTGAGGCCACCCGCATTTTCAAGGATACCGACCCCGCCTGCTTTGATGAGGAAACGAACGAGCTGCTGGACCGGGGCGTGGACCCCATCCAGTTCCCGGGCCTGAAGGTCAGCATCACCAGCGACGAATCCCGTGCCATCAACACCGACCCGGTGCCCAAGGTCATCATCTCGGCCAGCGGTATGTGTGAGGCAGGCCGTATCCGCCACCACCTGAAGCACAACCTCTGGCGGCAGGAGTGCACGGTGCTCTTTGTGGGCTATCAGGCGATCGGCACCCTGGGCCGTGCCCTCATCGAGGGTGCTACCGACGTCAAGCTGTTCGGTGAGAGCATCGAGGTCAAGGCGGAGATCTGTCAGCTCACCGGCCTGTCCGGCCATGCGGACAAGGAAGGCCTGCTGACCTGGGTCAACTCCTTTGAGCCCAAGCCCAAGCGGGTGTTCGTCATCCACGGCGAGGACGAGGTGGAGAATGTCTTCACCCAGACCCTGACCGAGCAGGGCTTCACCGCCTGCGCACCCTATAATGGTGAGCAGTGGGCCATCGGAGCCGAAGGTGCCGTCTGCATGAAGGAGGGCACCCGTGTCCGCATCGAGCACCATGTCAGCGAAGGTGCTGTCTCCCGTGCGGCTGCGGTGTTCCAGCGGCTGCTTAATGCTGGCAGGCGCCTGCTGCGGGTCATCGAACACAACGAGGGCGGTGCCAATAAGGATCTGGCAAAGTTTGCCGACCAGATCAACGCTCTGTGCGATAAGTGGGACAGATGATGCCCCGGCGGCATGAGTGAATGCGGTTTGAGCGGAAAAATCTTCGGATCTCCACCCGTAAGCCATAACATTATAAATAGTAAATAGCAGCTGATCATGACCGGCCTGAGTTCTGCGCGATGCAGAGCTCAGGCCGGTCTGTTTTGTTTCCATAGGGGAAGAGATGCGATAATAACCTTGTGGCTTTGTGCATTTCTTGTGTTCGGCGTGGTTCTCTTCCTTTTCCGTTTTTATTTTTATCGCAAGTCAAAAGATTCGTGCAACATCAAAACAGCATATTTGCGATATGCAATTCAACGTTGTTGCTGTTGCATTAAAAAGTTGAATTGCTATAATGTGCTGCCAGCATCCGCAAGTGTTATGTCACAAACCTGCTGCTGGAGATTGCACGATGCTCCCTGTTTGCGATAAGCGCAGATTTTTGCGCCTTCCGGCACAGCTTTCCGACTGTTTTCTAAAAAGCGTTGACTTGATGGATTTCAAATGCTACCATATGGCACAAGAAGCCCGAAAATAAACACGGAAAGGTTGTGCAAACGCAGCTGCCGGCGGCTGCGGAACATACGACCGGTCGGGCGGGGACGAAGCACAGAGACAGGGGCAGCGGGCTCTGTGCCGGGAAAACAGCTGCCGAAAAGGAGGTCTTTATGATAGAGTATGATTTGACGCTTGCATCTTCGGGAGCCGTAAAGGCGGCAGGCTATGAAGATCTGCTGCGGTTCGGTTACAGCAGGAACCGCGGTGTCTACCGGCTGCGAGTCAACCTCACCGGCGAGTGGCAGGGGCTGAAGGTCCGGGCGTTCTGGCATACGCCCGGCAGCGACCTGCCCTCGTCTCTGGTGGAAGATGGTGCAGTGGAGGTGCCCGCATTTGTCACCGCTCTGCCGGGTGAGGGCAGTATCACATTCGAGGGCAGCGATGGCGCACACACCCTCACCAGTGCAGACATCCGGTATCGGGTGGCGGCGAACTCCGGCACCGAAGACGGCCAGATGCCGGAACCGGAAGCACCGTCCTGGCAGCAGTTCGTGGAACAGGTGGAGCGGGCCGGTGCAGAGAGCCGGGACGCCGCACAGACGGCAGCCGCATCTGCGGAGAGGAGCTTGCAGGAACTCCGGGATGGGATCGCTTCCGGGGATTTCAGAGGTGAGCCCGGCCCGAAAGGCGACCCCGGCCCGCAGGGCATTCCGGGAAAAGATGCAGAGATGGACGCTTCCCTCGCGGTCAGCGGCAAGGCAGCGGACGCAAAAGCCGTGGGCGATGCCCTCAAAAAGAAGCTGGATAAGACCGGCGGCGAGGTGAGCGGAAATCTGGACTTCAAGCAGACGAGCACCGGTCTGAAGTGGACCTGCGCAAATGGAGACGTTTACTGCCTGCGCCCCTGGTCGCCGAACAGTGTCTTCCAGCTGACCCGGCAGAACCCGGGTGCGGGACTGGCAGAATACGGTGTGCTCAATATCGGAGCAGACGGCGGCGTGGACATCTGCGGAAGCCACATGACATTTATGGTCTCCGGTCTCAGAAGAAGCCTGCTGGACTGGGTGCACCCGGTGGGAAGCATCTACCAGAGCACTGATGCCACCAGCCCGGCGGAGCTTTTCGGCGGCAGCTGGGAACAGATCGCGCAGGACCGCGTCCTGATGGGTGCCAGTGGCACGCACGCTGCGGGCACCACCGCAGAGGCCGGCCTGCCGAACATTTTTGGTGTGATGCACTTCTGGGGCGACCGAGATGGCTTGCAGGGCTCCGGAGAAGGAAGCGAGAATGAGGGCGCTTTGCAGCGCGACACCAACAGCAAAAGCAATCGTGTTCCGGCCGTTGGTGAAGAGGGCATCGGCAACACCTACTCCCGGGTCTACCTGAACGCCTCCTGGAGCAGCAGCGTCTACGGCGCCTCCGATACCGTGCAGCCGCCCGCCTACTATGTGTACACCTGGCGGAGAGTGGCGTGATAAGAGGACGTCTTTGTGGAAGACATCAGGGAAAATGGAGGTCGTTGATGATAAGAGAATATACCCTTTCCCGGGACGGCACCCGGCAGCTCTCGCCCGGATTCCGGGTAAAGGAGTTCGCCTGCCCGGGCAGCGACAGTCTGAAGCTGGACGATGAGCTGGTGGTGGCTCTGCAGTGCATCCGGGAGCATTTCGGCAGGCCGGTGCATATCACCAGCGGCTACCGCACCACGGCGCATAATGCGGCCGTGGGCGGCGCAAAGTCCAGTCAGCATCTTCTGGGTCGGGCCGCAGACTTCTGGGTAGAGGGCGTGCCGGTGGCTGCTGTTGCTGCCTATGCCGAGACTCTGCTGCCCGGCCGGGGTGGCATCGGCTGCTACCCGAAGGATGCAGCGCATCCCAGACGCAGCACCGGCTGGGTGCACATCGATACCCGGGCAGGCATGAGCCGGTGGAAGGGGTGAGGGCAGTGGAGACGATTCTCGCAGCCCTCATCACCGGGGCCGTGACCCTTATCGGCGTGCTCATCGCCAACGGGAAGAGCCAGGCGGTGACGGATACCAAGCTGGAAGAACTGACCCGGGAAGTGCGGGCTCACAATAATTTTGCCCAGCGCGTCCCGGTGCTGGAAGAGCAGATGAAGGTGGCCAACCACCGCATCGCCGACCTGGAGGCAGAGCGAAAAGGCCCGCACGACAGACCATAAGCCAGCCGAAATAGAGAAAAACAGTCTTTCTCCCAAGCACCCCGGACAAAAGCTCTGTAAGAAAAGGCAGAAAGAAAGTAACAGCAGAAGGCCGTCCCGGATACTTTTTACGGGACGGTCTTCTGCTGTTGCTGACAGCACGGCGTTCTTCCGTGATTCGGATGCTATAAGTGACTGGAAATGACTAAAAAAACAAAAGTGGGGTCAAAACATAAAAAAGACGCTGAATCTCAACGAATCAGCGTCTGAAAATGTGGAGCGGGCAATGGGAATCGAACTAATAAACCGCGTTCCAACGCCGTAAAACGCCGAATTTTATCCGCTTGCCAGCGCTATTTTTATCTTGAATCATGTATCATTCTACGCACTATGCAAGAATGTTGGAAACAACTGTGTGTTAAAAAGTGTGTTACAAATCAGCCGTTTCCCAGCAGTTTGAGAAATGCAGCATTGACGGCCTGAGCGGTGTTTTCCGCGTCCCCGGTGAGGGCGTGGGAATACTGGCCGAAAGTGTCCATGTTCTGGCTGTGGCCTACCAGCTCTTTGATTTCACCCGCTGGCAGCGTCTTGACCACGGAAACAAAGGTGTGCCGCAATTCGTAAACTGATATTCTGTCAATGCCGTTCGCCTTGCAATAGGCCTGCCAGCGCTTCCAGTAGTACAGTTCGCTGCTGATTTCAAACACGCTTTCC
>DCCL01000209.1 GCA_002313795.1 Faecalibacterium prausnitzii | reverse complement strand
GTGCGCTGGATGTTGGCGAAGTTGACGAAGATGCCCTGTGCAGTCTCGGGGCGGAGATAGCAGGTAGAAGAGCTGTCCTCGGTGACGCCGATGGCGGTCTTGAACATCAGGTTGAACTTACGGATGGGGGTGAAGTCGTGCTTGCCGCAGACGGGGCAGACGATGTCGTCGTGCTCTGCGATGAACTTGTCCATCTCGTCGAAGGTCATGGCATCGACATTGACCTCGGGGTGCTCATCGCCGATGAGCTTATCGGCGCGGTGGCGGGCCTTGCAGGCGCGGCAGTCCAGCAGCGGGTCAGAGAAGCCGGCAACGTGGCCGGTGGTGATCCAGGTCTGGGGATTCATGATGATAGCGGCATCGAGGCCCACGTTGTAGGGGCTCTCCTGCACGAACTTCTTCAGCCATGCCTTCTTGACATTGTTCTTGAACTCGACGCCCAGGGGGCCGTAGTCCCAGCTGTTGGCCAGACCGCCGTAGATCTCGGAACCGGGGAACACATAGCCACGGTTCTTGCAGAGATTGACGATCATATCAAGGGTCTTTTCGCTCTGTTCCATTGTAAGTACATCCTTTCCGTCCGCGGCTGGTTTGCCGTGTCGTGTTATCGCGTGCTTTTCCATGTGAAAGCACAGTATCTTTACTTTATCATGTTTCCGCCGTGTTGTAAAGACTTGGCCGCCCGGCCCAGCATCCGGAACAGCACCGCCGGTTCCAGCGGTTTGGTCATATGGTCGGTCATGCCGGCCTCAAGGGCCTTCTGCCGGTCTTCCGGGAAAGCGTTGGCCGTCATGGCAAAGATAGGCACAGCATCCGCGTCGGGCCGGTCAAGCGCGCGTATCGCCCGGGTGGCCTCGTGGCCGTCCATCACCGGCATCATCACATCCATCAGGATGGCGTCAAAGTAACCCACCGGAGACGCCTTGAACTTTTCCACTGCATCCCGGCCATCGTAGGCCTTGGTGACATGAACGCCCTTCTCCGTGAGCAGGAACTCCGCGATCTCGATGTTCAGCTCGTTGTCCTCGGCCAGAAGGACGTTCATCCCCTCAAGGGAGACCGATTCATCGTCCTCCTCCGTGCGGGCCTTCTCGGCAGCGGCGCTGTGGTCCAGCTCAAAGGGCAGCGTGATGGTGTAGGTGGTGCCCACCCCCTGCTGGCTCTGGCACTCAATGGTGCCGCCCATCTTGTCCACAAGGCTCTTGGTGATGGCCATGCCCAGACCGGTGCCGCCGTAGGTGGAGCGGGCACCGCCATTCTCCTGGGTGAAGGGCTCATACATCCGCTTCTGGAATTCCTCGCTCATGCCGATGCCGGTGTCGGCACAGATAAAGCTGAACCGGGCATGGTCTTTGTCCTCGGGGCACTCGTGACAGGAGAGGGTGACGGAGCCTTTTTCCTTGTTATACTTGACCGCATTGCTCAGGATATTCATGAGCAGCCGCTTGACGTGGAGGGGGCTGCCGATGAGCCGGGTGTGCTGAACATCCAGCGGCAGGCAGGTGATCCGGATACCCCGCTCGCTGGCCTGTTTTTCCAGCACGGCTTCGATCTCGCAGATCATCTCCTGCAGGTCGAAGGGAGTGTGTTCCAGCACCACCTCGCCGGATTCCAGCTTGCCCATATCCAGCACCTCATTCACCAGCTCCAGCAGAAGGGTGGAGGCGTCCCATATCTTCCGGCGGCACTCGGCCTGTTTTTCTTTGTCGTCGGGGTAGTGTCCGCTGATCTCCACCATGCCCCGGATGCCGTTGATGGGGGTGCGGATATCGTGGCTCATCCGCTGCAGGAACTCAGTCTTTGCCACATTGGCCGCTTCGGCCTTGACGGCCTCTGCTTTCAGCTCTTTCTGGTATTCCTGCTCCCGGTGCAGTTGCTCTTCCCGATAGCGCTGGCTCATCTTGACCCGTATCATCTGGACTGCAAACAGCACCACGAGATAAGCTGCCAGCCCGAAGGCCATATTCCGGGGCATGGAACCAAAGACCTGCTGTTCCCTGCGGTAGCCATACACATAGAAGTTCCGGCCCCGCTCCACCATGCCGTAGGCGTGTTCCCCGCTGGTGTGGATGTGTATCATCTCATCGTCGGTGGCCCGGTCTTTCAGGATGGAGAGGATGCGGCTGTCCTTCACACTGGTACCGATGAGCTCTTCCACATTGCTGGCCACGATGCGGTCGCCCTGAGTCACGGCCACGACGCCGTCCGATTCGGTGCTGTAGCCCTGCACGGCGGTCTGATAGCTGAGGCTGTAGGTACTGACGTATTCCTCCGGGGTGTGATAGTAGACCACCAGCACGCCGGGCGCATCGGGCCGGGCACAGGAGGCCATATTCACATAGGAGCCGTCACTCATGTCCACCCGGCCTGCATAGACCTTTTCCGGATGGTCGGCTACATCCAGAAGGGTCTCCCGGGCCACATTCCGGGGCAGCGTTTCTGCGGTCAGGGGTTCCATGGTCAGGCCATCACTGGAGGCACTGCACACCACCTTGCCCTCCGGCGTCAGCACAAGGATTCCGGTGAGGATGCGTTCTTCCAGATAGTTTTCCACTGCGGCGTCATCCAGAACGAAATCCGGCAGATAGTTCGAATCCTTTTCGATGTCCCGCCGCAGCTGCTGGACATTTTCCACCACCCGGATGAGGCTCTTGGTCTCGGAGCCCAGGTTCAGGTTGTCGTAGCCAGAGCACTGCTCCTTGATGGTGCTGATTTCATCGGAAAAGCGCACCTCGGCGGTGCCGAGGTCGATATCCACCGAATAGGCGAACAGAAAGCCCAGCACCAGCACTCCCATCAGGATGCTGACCATGATATTGTGCCAGAAATGAAAGGCTTCACTTCTCCGCTTCACTCCGCCACCTCCAGTCCGTCAAGATAATGGCCCGGGTCATCGAGGTAGCGGCCCACGATCTCCCGGGTGGTGCCGTCCACCCGCATCTCCTCAAAGACAGCGTTCAGCTTCTCCGCAAGGCCCCGCCGGTCTCCTTTGGCAAAGGCAACGCCCAGCCCCACCACCTGCAAAGGCTCTTCCAGAATGCGGTACTCGACGCCGTAATCTTTCATGAACTGGCGGATGGCTGTCTCATGGGCGGCCAGAGCATCGGCATAGCCCTTGATGAGGGTGGTATAGATAAGATCCCGGTCCTGCAGGCTGATGAGGGTCCGGAGTCTGGGCAGGCGGGGGTCTGTGCCCTCCTCAAACAGCTGCTCCGGCTTTGTGGTGGACTGCACCACCAGAGTCTTTCCCTCAAGGTCGGCCAGCGTGTAGATGTCGCTGCTCACATTGACCGCCACCACCTGACTGCTGAGCATATAGGGCCCGGCCCACTGATACTCGTCTTCCCGGCCATCCATCGAAAAACTGCTCCAGATGCAGTCGATGCCGCCGTTTTCCAGAAGGGTCTTTTTCCGCTCCCAGTTGATGGTGAGAAATTCCGGCTCATAGCCCATCCGGTGGAAGGCTTCCTTTGCCAGGTCCACATCGATTCCGGTGGGTCTGCCGTCCGTGCCGGTATAGTTGAAGGGCGGATATTTATCGACCCCAACGGTAATGGTCGGCAGGCCGCTCCTGTCGGCAGTTTCCGTCCGGGCATCCTTTTTTCCGCATCCGCCCAGCAGTCCCAGCCCGAATGCCCCCAGCGCCAGCCGGGACAGGCGGCTCAAAAAAGCTCTTCGTCTCATGATATCCTCCAGAAATGATGGCATTTTTGCCTAAATTTGGATGATAGGTTTATTATATAGAAAAAACTGGAAAAAAGAAAGAGGAACACGATGTATTTTTCAGACAGAACAAAAGGACATCCACGGTATGGATGTCCTTTTGTTCACTTATGATATTTCATCCCTGCATTGATGGTGCAGGCACGGTAGATCTGTTCGGTGAGAACAAGACGGGCCAGCTGATGGGGCATCGTGATGCGTCCCATGCTGAACCTGAGCGCGGCCGCGCGCTTGACCTCATCGGAAAGGCCATGGGAGGAACCGACGACAAACGCCACATCCCCTGCCCCGCTGTTGGCGCGGTCAGTCAGAAACTGTGCCAGCTCATCGGAGGAGATCTGTTTTCCCTCGATGCACATGGCCACAATGGCGGCACCCTTGCGGACACTGCCGAGGATGGCTTTGCCCTCTTTGTCCAGTGCCTTTTTCACCACGGCGTCGGAGGCGTTCTTTTCCTCGATCTTCTCTTCCGGCAGCTCGACGATGCGGAAGGAGGCGAACGCCGCCAGACGCTTCTGGTACTCAGCCACGCCCTCCGCAAAATATTTTGCGTTGAGCTTGCCGACACAAATCAAATCAATGTTCTGCATTTTACAGTTTTTCTCCCTTATAACCGCCGCGACGATAATTCTGCGCAGCAAATCGAAGAAGCGTGAAAAAGCATCTGGCTTTTTCCGTTTCGACTTCTCCTTCGGGGTCTGAAAGGGGCGGGCAGCCCCTTTCCCGTGCCCGCGCCACGGAAAAGCGGTATTTTTCTGGTTCTCATTTGGCACACAAAAGAGAATATATGCGTTACAGAAAATCCATTTACAGCAATGTCATCTGCTCCCCTTCATCCTCCGCCCGGATGAGTGCACCGGTGGCAGGCAGGCTGCGGACACGGTAGCGGTGGGGGTTCGCCAGTTCCAGCGTATCCGCCGGAACGACGGAGGCGATGGTCTGGTTCTTCTTCAGGGTGACGACGGCCACACCCTGACTGTCGCGGGTGGCCTTGGCAGCGATCTGAGCCGTGCCTACCAGAAGCATCCGGCCTGCGCTGGTGCGGATGGCCAGCTCTGTCTCCTCCGGCAGGAAGAGCAGCTTTGCCAGCGGCTCCTTATCACTGTAGGCTTTCAGCAGCTTGCGGCGGTTCTGCTTGGTGGCGTAAGAACTGAGGGGTATCTTCGCACACTTGCCGCTGTTGAAGAAGAAGAGCATATAGCCGCTGTAATCGGCCGTGATGACCATGGAGAGGATGCTCTCCCCCTCTTCCATTCCCAGACGGCCCGGCAGGTAGATGCCCATCTGGGCCACCTTGCCGTCTTCCAGCTCCGCCAGACGCACCTTGTACACCTGCTGTTTATCGGTGAAGAAGAGCGCTTCCACGTTGTTCCGCGTCTCTACCTGCTGGATAATTTCATCGCCCTCCTTGAGCTTGTGGGCACCGGCAGTGCGCAGGCTCTGGGGCGGGATCTTCTTGAGGTAGCCTTCCCGGGTGAAGAAGACAGTGACGGGATAATCCGGCACAGCTTCCTCTCCGGACTCGTTCTCCTCCTCGGGCAGGTCATACAGGATCTCGCTGCGGCGGGGCTGGCCGTATTTCTTCGCCACCTCGCCCAGCTCCTTGATGATGATCTTCCGGATGCGGGCGGGCTTTGCCAGAATATCGTTGAGGTCGGCGATGTCTGCTTCCAGCTGCTCGATCTCGCCGGTGCGCTTGAGGATATATTCCCGGTTCAGGTGGCGGAGTTTTATCTCGGCCACATAGTCGGCCTGCACCTCATCGATGCCGAAGCCTATCATCAGGTTGGGCACCACTTCGGTCTCCTCTTCGGTGGTGCGGATGATGTGGATGGCCTTGTCGATGTCCATCAGGATAGCCGCCAGACCCTTGAGCAGATGGAGCCGCTTCTCCTTGCCGTGGAGATCAAAGTAGGTGCGGCGGCGGACGCACTCCATCCGGAAGGCCGTCCACTCCTGCAGGATCTCCCGGACGCCCATGACCCGGGGCTGACCGGAAACAAGGATATTGAAGTTGCAGCTGAAGCTGTCTTCCAGCGGGGTGGTCTTGAAGAGCTTTGCCATCAGCTTGTCGGCATCCACGCCCCGCTTGAGGTCGAGGGTGAGCTTGAGGCCGTTCAGGTCGGTCTCATCGCGCATATCGCTGATTTCTTTGATCTTGCCCGCCTTGACCAGTTCCGCGATCTTATCCATGATGGCTTCCACGGTGGTGGTGGGCGGGATCTGGGTGATCTCCACCATGTTCTCTCCGGGGACTGCCGCATAGCGGGCGCGGACTTTTACGCTGCCACGGCCATTCTCGAAGATATCCCGCATCTGGGCCTCATCATAGAGGATCTGGCCGCCGCCCACGAAATCCGGGGCAGGCATGGTGGTGGAGATATCGTGTTTCGGGTCCTTCATGAGGGCGATGGTGGTGTTGCAGAGCTCTGCCAGATTGAAGGAGCAGATGTTGCAGGCCATGCCGACGGCGATGCCCAGCGTATTGTTCGCCAGAATGGTGGGGAAGGTCACAGGCAGCAGGGTGGGCTCGGTAGTAGTGCCGTCGTAGTTGGGCACGAACTCCACCGTCTCCTTGTCGATATCCCGGAACAGCTCTTCACAGACGCTTTCCAGCTTGGCCTCGGTATAACGGGAGGCGGCGCAGGACATATCCCGGCTGTAGGCCTTGCCAAAGTTGCCCTTGCTGTCCACGAAGGGCACCAGCAGGCTCTCGTTGCCCCGGCCCATACGCACCATGGTGTCATAGATGGCGGCATCGCCGTGGGGGTTCAGGTGCATGGTGCTGCCCACGATGTTGGCCGACTTGGTGCGGACCCCCTTGATAAGGCCCATCTCATACATGGTATACAGCAGCTTACGGTGAGCCGGTTTGAAGCCGTCGATCTCCGGCAGGGCGCGGGAGACGATAACGCTCATGGCGTAGGGCATATAGTTCGTTTCCAGCGTGCGGGTGATGGGGTCTTCCAGCACACTGCCCGCATTCAGTATCTCAACGCCCTCGCCCAGCTGCGGGCGGACAGGCTTTATTGTTTTTTTGCTCGATTTTTTTGCCATTATCTATCCTCTTTATCAAATAGCAGTTATTTCATGAACCGTTGCAGGGAGAAAAAGGAGGCGAGGCGAAGGGCGGTTCCCTGCCGATGAGATGCAACGTCATACCCCGCGCTCCATTATCTTCTCAGTAAGAAAACGTGAGAAAAATCAAGATCCCATCCGCTCAGGAAACATCCAGATCGTCCAGATACTCCGCGCCGTGCTGGGCAATGTGCTCCTTGCGGCCTGCAAGGTTGTCGCCCAGCAGGATGTCGAATACCTGCGCGGTCTTCTCCACATCGGTGGGCATCACCTTGATGAGCCGCCGGCTCTCCGGGTTCATGGTGGTCAGCCACATCATCTCGGGGTCGTTCTCGCCCAGACCTTTTGAACGCTGGATGGTGTATTTCTTGTCCCCGATCTCCTCAAGGAAGGTAGCCTTCTCCGGTTCGGTGTAGGCAAAATAAGTGCGGTCTTTCGTGGTGATCTCGTACAGCGGAGATTCTGCGATATAGACATATCCCTCATTGATAAGGGTAGGGGTGAGCCGGTAGAGCATGGTGAGCACCAGCGTGCGGATCTGGTAGCCGTCCACATCAGCATCGGTACAGATGACGATCTTGTTGAACCGGAGGTTGTCGATGTTGAAGGTCGCCAGCTCCTTGTTGTGCTTGCCGCCCAGTTCCACGCCGCAGCCCATGACCTTGATGAGATCCACGATGATGTCCGATTTGAAGATGCGGGCGTAATCGGCCTTGAGGCAGTTCAAAATCTTGCCGCGGATGGGCATGATAGCCTGATACTCACTGTCGCGGCTGGTCTTGACCGCGCCCATAGCGGAATCACCCTCCACGATATACAGTTCCCGGCGGGAGGCGTCCTTGGTGCGGCAGTCCACGAATTTCTGCACCCGGTTGGCGAGGTCGATTTGGGTCGAGAGAGTCTTTTTGATGCTCTGACGCGTTTTTTCTGCGTGTTCCCGGCTCTGTTTGTTCACCAGCACTTGCTGGCAGATCTTCTGGGCCTCGTCGGGCTTCTCAAGGAAATAGACTTCCAGATAGTGCTTGAGGAAGTCGGTCATGGCCTGCGAGACGAACTTGTTGGTGATGGC
>DCCL01000066.1:751-9059 GCA_002313795.1 Faecalibacterium prausnitzii | reverse complement strand
CTTATTTGGGGTTGTCAGGGGCGAGTAGCCCCTGGCCCGTGCCCGCGCCTCGGAAAAGCGGTACTTTTCTGGTTCTCTTTTGGTACGCAAAAGAGAACGTTTCTCTTCAATCAGAGCGATTTAATCCTTCGCGCCAGCAAAAAATACCGTCTATCTTAGAGATAAAATACTACAGAAAAGCTCCCCTTCCGGGGAGCTTTCGTCATACTATCTCTTATCTTCTGCGTGACCGTCCGCGGCGGTGCAGGTTCAGGGAACCGCCGCCTGCTACCATGGTGAAGAATCCCAGCACCACGAGGATGAGCACCAGCGCGGCCATCAGAACCAGCGTCGTCTTGGTGTCCGTGCGGAAATCCGACACATATGCTCTATGGGTCACAAGGTCTACCGTGCCCATCTCGTAGCCGTCCAGATAGACCGTTGCCGTGCCCAGCACCGCACCGTCCTTTACGGTGGCAGAGACGCTCTCCGGCAGGGAGAAGGTGAAGGTCACGGCGTCATCCGCGTGGCCGTAACCGCTGAGGTCATTGGCGGCATAGAGCTCCACCTGCTCCTCTGAGCGGCACTTGGTCAGGGGAACGGTGGTCAGCACCGTCTGAGTATCTACCAGAGGCCTGTCTGCAAAGCTTGCGAAGGCCCAGTCCAGAATTTCCGCACACTCACGGTAGATGTTGTCCATATCACTGCCCAGCACCACAAGGCCGTAGGTGTGGCCGTCCTGCTGGGCAAAGGTGACGAAGCACCGGCCCGCAAGGGTGGTGAAGCCGGTCTTCATGCCCCGGATATAATCCCGGTAGTAGGCATATTCCGGGTCGAGCATGAGGTTGGTGGACTTGATGGTGCGCTCCGTCTGGTGGAGGTTGGTGGCAGGCAGGGTATAGGTGAGAGAGTTGGCCGCCTGCATATAGGTCTCGTTGGCGTAGCAGGCCGAGGCGATCTTCGCCAGGTCTTCTGCAGTGGAGACATTGCCGTAATCGTACAGGCCATGGACGCAGGTGAAATTGGTATTGGTGCATCCCAGTTCCTTAGCCCGCTGGTTCATCTGGGCCACAAAGGCGGTGATGTTGCCGTCTGCCACATCGCTGGCAATGGCGCTGGCGGCATCGTTGGCGCTGGCCACCAGCAGGCCGTTGAGCAGGTCGATGCGGCGCACCGTCTCCCCGATGCGGAGATTCATGGTGGAGCCGTTGGCGTTCTGGATATCCTTGAACTCCTGCGTCAGGGTCGTGGGGATGGTGATCTCCTGATTCATGTCCTTGCCGCTCTCAAGGAAGAGCAGAGCCGTCATCATCTTGGTCAGGCTGGCGATGTAGCGGGGCTGGTCGGCGTTCTGGGCGAGGATGGGCTTGCCCGTGTCCAGATTGAACAGATAGACCGACTCGGTATCGCTGGCCGTCTGGATGGGCATCTGGTAGACCGCGAAGCCCGGCAGGGCGGTGCAGAGCATCAGTGCCAGAGTGAGCACCAGCGCCGTACTGCGGCGGAAGAGTGTATCCTTCATGAATGTGTCCTCCTATAAAAACGATGCGCTCATCCCAGCAGGGTGTGCCAGAACGAGAACCATCCGTGTTCCTGGGTGTCCGTTTCCGGCTCCGCCGGAGATGGGTGCAGCAGTTCGGTGTTGGCAAAGGCCCAGTCGAAGAGCTCTGCGGCCTCCCGGAAGATATTCTGGGTGTTGGAGCCCAGAATGACCAGACCATAGGTGTGGCCGTCCTGCTGGGCAAAGGTGACGAAGCACCGGCCTGCCTTTGTGGTAAAGCCGGTCTTCATGCCGTGGGCGTAGCTGCGGTAGTAGGTGCCGCCGGGCTGCAGCAGCTTGTTGGTGGTCGAAAGCTTTCGGCTCTGATGTACATTGGTGGCCGGCATCTGATAGGACACCGTATCTGCGATCTGGCGGTACGTCGGGTTTGCATAACAGGCTGCAGCGATCTTCGCCATATCCCGGGCTGTGGAGTAGTTGTTGCTGTCGTACAGGCCGTGAGGGCAGGTGAAATGGGTGGTGGTGCAGCCCAGCTGGCTGGCCCGGGCGTTCATCCGGGCCGCAAAGGCATTCAGGTCTCCGCCTGCCGCATCACTGGCCAGCACGCTGGCGGCGTCGTTGGCGCTGGGCAGGAGCATGGCGTACATCATGTCGATGCGGCGCACCGTCTCTCCGGCCTGTAATCCGATGGTGTGGCCCCGATTGGCCCGGATCGACTGGAACTCCGGGGTGAGGCTGTCCGGGATGGTGATGCTGGCACTGAGGTCAGAGCCGTTTTCCAGCACGAGAAGGGCGGTCATCATCTTGGTCAGGCTGGCGATGCAGCGGGGAAGGTCGGGATTCTGCTCCACGATGGCCTCGCCGGTATCGGCGTCGAACAGGTAGATGGACTCCTGCGAATAGGCAGTCTGGATGGGCATGGCGTAGACCGCGAGGCCCGGCAGGGCAGCTGTGGTCAGAAGCACAGCGGTCAGCACCAGCGCGAGGATGCGGCGGGCAAAGGGATGATTCTGCATGGACTGAAACTCCTTCGGAAGTTTCCGGCTTCCTTGATTCGGAATGAAAAAAGAACTATTATAAAGAATACCATAAAAGCGCAAAAAGAGAAAGGTGGTTTTTCAACAATGATACTCTCCTTTGGTGGAAAAGTGCCCCAGGATAACGGGGCTGTATTCGTGGCGGACAACGCTACTGTGCTGGGGGATGTGACCCTCGGCAAAGGTTCCAGCGTATGGTACGGTGCGGTGCTGCGGGGCGACGACGGCCCGCTGGTGCTGGGCGAGAACTGCAATGTACAGGATAACTCAGTGCTCCACTGCGACCCGGGCGGCGGGGTGTATCTTGGCAAAAACGTCACGGTGGGCCACAGTGCGCTGGTACATCACTGCACGGTGGGGGAGAACAGCCTCATCGGGATGCATGCCACCCTGCTCAACGGCTGCGTCATCGGCAAGAACTGCATCATCGGAGCTGGTGCGCTGGTGCCTGAGGGGATGCACATCCCCGACAACTCAGTGGCCGTCGGCGTACCTGCCCGGGTCATCAAGACCATCCGGGACGACCAGCTGACCGAGAACATCCACAACGCAGAGCTCTATGTAGAGCTGGGGAAGAAGCACGCAGCCTTCCACCCGGATGGCGTGTGAAATATTTCCTCCGGCACCTGAACCATCCGGGCTTCGGCGTTATTATTACAATGTCTCTCCGGAGACGATCTCAACTGACCCGATTGGAGGACCTCCATCATGAGCCTCGAACTTTTCCGCCGCCGCTGTGGTGGGCGGCATGTCCGTCCTGCTTTCTGTCGGTAACTTCTCTGCCCGCGAAGAGGACGCCAGCACGGTGATGGACTGCGTCAGACTGTACGGCAGCGGCTCCCACGGCCCTTCTGTTTCCATTTCCAGCGGAGAGACCCTCCAGAACATCATTGCAAGCTTCAAGAATACCGTAGAAACCGTCACGTTCAAGATTACCTACAACGGCCAGAGCATCAAATTCAAGATGGACGAATCCGGAGATGGAAAATCTTATCTCTCCACCGGCATCTACACCGAAAAGTCCTGAGCCGCTCCCAGAAATTTCACAGGCCGTTTCATAAATCTTTCACAGGAAAGACATGATTTCGGGCAACTCTTTGGGTATACTATAGGTCACAAGGGAACGGGGCCGCAACCGCTCCCTTGCACATGATTCCTCCTCACACCAAAGCAATACCCCAAACAACAGGGCCCCATTCAGCGTCGCCGCAAGCGCTGGATGGGGCCCTGCTGCATTCTCTTTCAACAGTAAACCGCCCCCGCCTGGCTTTTCAGCTGCGCGGGGGCGGTTTTATGCTGTTACAGGGATTTATATTACATCATGCCGCGGAAGACAGCCTGTGCGATCTGGAAATAGAGGATCAGGCTGCATGCATCCACGATGGTGGTGATGAAAGGCGTTGCCATGATGGCGGGGTCGGCACCCAGTTTCTTGGCGGCCAGCGGCAGCATACCGCCCACCAGCTTTGCCAGAATAACACTGAAGAACAGGGACACGCTGACCACCACCGCGTAGCCGATGACATTGTCATACTGACCGGCGTAGAGGTAGGAGTACATCAGGTAGATGCGCAGGCCGTTGACGATGCCCAGCACTGCGCCGACGATGGCAGAGACCCGCAGCTCCTTGCCCAGCACCCGGAGGAAATCGCCGGGCTCCACCTCACCCAGAGCGAGGCCGCGGACCATCAGGGTGCTGATCTGGTTGCCGCAGTTGCCGGCGGTATCCATCAGCATGGGCATGAAGGAGACCAGCAGGGGCAGGCTGACGAAGGCTTCCTCGTAGTGGGTCGTGACCATGCCTGTGAAGGTAGCAGAGAGCATCAGGATGAGCAGCCAGGGGATGCGCTGCTTGGCGTGGGTCCAGACACTGGTGCCGAAATAGGTGGTGGCATCGTCGTCGGGAAGGATAGCCGCCATCTTCTGCATATCCTCGGTGCTCTCGTCGGTCAGGACATCGATTGCATCATCGATGGTGATGATGCCCACGAACATTCCTTCGTTGTCCAGAACGGGCATGGCGGTGAAGTCGTAGCGCTGCATCTCACGGGCCACGAACTCCTGGTCGTCGGTGACTTTCACCGTGACCACGTTATCGTCCATGATATCGGTGATGGGGGCAGCGGGGTCTGCCAGCAGCAGGCTGCGGGCAGACACGACGCCCAGCAGGCGGTTCCGCTCCACCACGTAGCAGGTATAGATGGTCTCGGCGTTCTCGCCCTGTTTCCGGATGGCCGCAAAGGCGTCACTGACCGTCATATCCTTCCGCAGGCGGACATACTCGGGGGTCATCAGGCTGCCGGCAGAGCTTTCGGGGTAGTTCAGCAGTTTGTTCAGGCTCTCGCGGGTCTGCTTGGAGGACTTTTCAAGCACCCGCTTGACCACGCCCGCAGGCATATCTTCCAGCAGGTCAGCGGCGTCGTCCAGACTCATCTCTTCGATGGCGCTCACCAGCTCCACATCGGAGAAGGCGTTCACCAGGTCATCGCGGGCCTCATCGGACATATAGGCGAATGCCTCGGTGGCCACGTCCTTTTTCAGCAGGCGGAACACCACCAGACGGTTGTTCTCGTCCAGTTCTTCCAGCAGCTCGGCCAGGTCGGCGGGCTGCTCCTCTTCCGTCACTTCGCGGAGCTTGACGTACTGCTTTTTCACGAGCAGCTTCAGCAGGCGGCTCTTGGTGAGCATCTCGGGGTTGGCCTTGACTTCCTCGTCGTTGGCCTCCTCTTTCTCGGCCTCCCGGACGTCCTGTTTCAGGTCCTCCGTGGCCTGATCGTTCAGGTCATGGGCCAGTTTCTGGCGCACTTCGGCGGGGATATCCGCAGGCAGCTCCTGCACCGGCATGGCCTCTTCGGCTTCATGCACCGGAGCCGTTTTCTTTTCTTCTTCCATTGTGTGTTCCTCCTCTTTTCCGTCTCAGGAGGACACAGCCGCATCAACACAAAAAGCGCCGCTCTCAGCCCACAGACAAGGCCTCAAATGCCTCATCTGCGCGCACAAAGCTGCGCCCCTTTTGTACCATGGCCGAACAGTTTTACTGTTCAGCGTACAAAAAAGGCGAACGCAGCACCTTTCGCGGTCGTACCGGCCGCATCATTCCATCGTCTTCGACTATGATCCGGGTCCATTGTCCTGCGTTCACCTCCCGCTCTTCGACCCCGTGCTCTTCGGCGGGGCACTAAGTTTCTTAGTTTTATAGTTTTATTATATCTCCGCTCCTATGCCCGGTCAACCCATAAACCGGGGCAAATTTTATCCGGAAACACACAACGCCCTCTCCGGTGCTTGCGGCTTCACCGAAGAGGGCGTTGTGTTTGGATATTGCTTTGGTGTGAGGAGGAATCATGTACAAGGAATCGGTTGCGGCCCCGGTTCCTTATGTCCGTAGTATAGCAGGTTTCGGGCCGGATTTCATGAAAATCCTATTAAGAAACTGTAAAAATCGAACCCATAAAAATACGCCCCATGCACTGCTGCCAGTGCACGGGGCGCTAAAAACAAGAGCTGTTTTTGACTGCGGCAAGATTCCTGCAGAGCAGGTCTTATGCAGCAGGCGGAGCAAGGTATCTGAACGAGACCTTATGCTCCTGACACACACAAAGTGTGCTTTCAAGGGCCCTCGCGGGCGCTTTGGTATTTCAGACTCCGCCCGCCGCCGACGCGTACGGCGGCAGACAGAGGGTTGAAATCAGTTTGGGGTACAAAGCTTTGATCTTTGCACGAATAAACCGGGCTTTTCTTCTCTGACCGGGGCCACAGTTTCGCACTGCTGCGTTGCGCAGTAATCGCCAGTGCGGAGCAGCCGCCCTCTCGGGACTAAGGTGCCGCTGCGGAAATTCCGGCCAGAGCGGAAGAGAACTTTGGTTTACTTGTACAGGTCGATCAGACGAGTCAGATGCTCGTAGCGGTCGTTAGCGACCTGCTCGTTACGAGCAAACAGAGTCTTTGCACGCTCCGGGAATGCACGAGTCAGGCGGCTGTAACGGGTCTCGTTGTTCAGCAGTGCCTGGTACTTCTCGGGATCAACAGCCTTGGAGGTCAGGGTGAAGGGGTTCTTGCCCTGAGCCTTGTTGGCAGGATTGAAGGTGAACAGGTTCCAGTAACCAGCCTCAACTGCCTTCTTCATCTCGTTCTGGCAGTTGGTCATGCCGCCCTTAACACCGTGCAGCTCGCAGGGAGCGTAGCCGATGATCAGAGAGGGGCCGGGATAAGCCTCAGCCTCAGCGATAGCCTTGACAGCCTGGTTCATGTTAGCGCCCAGAGCGATCTGAGCAACATAGATGTAACCATAAGTCATAGCGATCTCAGACAGGCTCTTCTTGCTGATCTCCTTACCAGCAGCAGCGAACTGGCAGACCTCGCCGATGTTGGAGGCCTTGGATGCCTGTCCGCCGGTGTTGGAGTACATCTCAGTATCGAAGACCATAACGTTGACATCCTCGCCGGAAGCCAGGACGTGATCCAGACCGCCGAAGCCGATGTCGTATGCCCAGCCGTCGCCGCCGAAGATCCAGACGGACTTCTTAGCGATGAACTCCTTGCTCTTCAGGATCTCAGCGGACTCGGTGCAGCCAGCGGCAGCAGCCTTCTCCAGCTCAGCGATCAGAGCCTTAGCGGGGGCATCGTTAGCCTTGGTGTTGTTCTTGGTTGCCATGAACTCGTCAAAAGCAGCCTTCAGCTCAGCAGAAGCCTTGTCAGAACCAGCGACCTCAGCGATGCGCTTGATCAGGTTCTCACGGACGGTCTTCTGGCCCAGATACAGGCCCAGGCCGTGCTCTGCGTTATCCTCGAACAGGGAGTTGCACCATGCAGGACCGTGGCCGCTGTCCTTGTTGACAGTGTACGGAGAGATGGAAGCAGTACCGCCCCAGATAGAGGAGCAGCCGGTGGCGTTGGAGATGTACATCTTCTCGCCGAACAGCTGGGTGATCAGACGAGCGTAAGAGGTCTCAGCACAGCCTGCGCAGGAGCCAGAGAACTCCAGAAGCGGCTGGTTGAACTGAGAACCGATGACGGTATCGTCAGCAAACTTGGAAGGCTTCTTGGAGATGTTGGCGACGCAGTAGTCGAAGACTGCCTGCTGATCGGCCTGGCTCTCCTGAGGAACCATCTGGATAGCCTTGGTGGGGCAGACGGTGACGCACTCGCCGCAGCCCATGCAGTCCAGAGGAGACACAGCCATAACGAACTTGTACTCGTTAGCGGGCTTGTTGTCGCGGCTCTTGGTCTGAGCAGGAGCAGCTGCCAGCTCGTCAGCGGTCAGCTGGAAGGGACGGATGGTTGCATGAGAGCACACGAATGCGCACTGGTTGCAGCCAACACACTTGGTAGCATCCCACTCGGGGACGTTCACAGCGGTGCCGCGCTTCTCGTAAGCGGAAGCACCCTGCTCCCACTCGCCGTTAGCGTTAGCAACGAAAGCAGAGACAGGCAGGCTGTCGCCGTCCATACGAGCGATGGGCTCCATGACGTTGCGGATCTGCTTGACCAGCTCGGGACGGCCGGTGAGCTCCTTGGGAGCGGGATCGGCCTCGGGGTTGGACCAGGAAGCGGGGACGTCCACCTTGTGGATGGCGTCAACACCAGCATCGATGGCCTTCCAGTTCATCTCAACGACATCCTGGCCCTTCTTGCCGTAGCTCTTCTGAGCTGCCTGCTTCATGAAGTTGACAGCGTCCTCGATGGGCATAACGTCAGCCAGCTTGAAGAAAGCGGACTGCAGGATGGTATTGGTGCGCTTGCCCATACCGATCTCGATAGCCTTATCGATAGCGTTGATGGTGTACAGCTG
>DCCL01000066.1:393-599 GCA_002313795.1 Faecalibacterium prausnitzii | reverse complement strand
ACCATCTTCATGCCCATGTGGATGTAAGCGGGGTTGTGGCAGGCCACGAAGTCAGCCTGGTTGATGTAGTAGGGGCTGCGGATGGGCTTGTCGCCGAAACGCAGGTGGCTGATGGTCACGCCGCCGGTCTTCTTGGAGTCATACTGGAAGTATGCCTGAACATACTTATCAGTGTGGTCGCCGATGATCTTGACGGAGTTCTTGTT
>DCCL01000066.1:0-317 GCA_002313795.1 Faecalibacterium prausnitzii | reverse complement strand
CCGACGGTACCGTCGCCGCCCAGACCCCAGAACTTGCACTCCTTGGTGCCAGCAGCTGCGGTGATGGGAGCGGGCTTGACCTCAGGCAGAGACAGGCCGGTGACATCATCGGTGATGCCCAGGGTGAAGCGCTCCTTGGGCTGATCCTTCTCCAGCTCCTTGAACAGAGCGAAGATAGAGGACGGAGGAGTATCCTTGCTGCCCAGACCGTAACGGCCGCCGGTCAGGATGACATTATTCTTGCCAGCCTCACGCAGGGTAGCTGCAACATCCAGGTACAGGGGCTCGCCCAGAGAGCCGGGCTCCTTGGTGCGGTC
>DCCL01000217.1:3128-5485 GCA_002313795.1 Faecalibacterium prausnitzii | reverse complement strand
GAACGTATCTCTGCAATCAGAGCGCTCTAAACCTTCGCGTCAGCGAACCCTCAGCCCCGTGGAGCAAAATGCAACTTAACGAAAGCAGAAAACCAAATCCCCGCTACAGGCGGGAGATGCCACCCATCTTACAGAAAGAGCCTTGCGCCAGCAGAAGTTTACTTCCGCCACCGGTGGCCGCCCCGCTCCCCTTCAAGAAAATATAGAAAAATCGCGTTTTGAGGATAATAAAACGACAATGAACCATTTAGGAGATTACGACGTTATCGTGATCGGTGCCGGCCATGCGGGCATCGAAGCAGCCCATGCCGCCGCTATGCTGGGCGCAAAAACGGCAGTGTTCACTATGAGCCTGGATGCCATCGGCAATATGCCCTGTAACCCCAGCATTGGAGGAACTGCAAAAGGTACGCTGGTGCGTGAATTGGATGCGCTGGGCGGCGTGATGGGTCTGGCGGCGGACGCCACCTATCTGCAAAGCCGGATGCTCAACAAGGGCAAGGGCCCCGCCGTTCATGCGCTGCGCGTCCAGACCGACCGCAAGCGCTATCACGAATATATGAAGCACGCCCTGGAGCTGACGCCCGGCCTTGCCATCCATCAGGCAGAAGTGGTCTCCATCGAGGTGGAGAATGGCCGTGTGAAAGGCGTCATCACCCAGCTGAACGGGGAATACGGCGCAAAGTGCGTGGTCATTGCCACCGGCACCAATCTCGGCGGCAAAATTTTCGTGGGGGATGCCTGGTATGTCTCCGGCCCGGATGGGATGCACGCCGCCAATGCTCTGACCGAGAACCTGAAAGCAGCGGGCCTGCCGCTGCGCCGGTTCAAGACTGGCACACCCGCCCGCGTGCATCGGCGGAGCATCGATTTTTCTCAGCTGGAATGCCAGCCCGGCGACCCGGACAACGAGCTGCAGCCCTTCAGCTTTATGACGGACGCCCCTATGCACAACAAGGTGGAGTGCTGGATCGCCTACACCAACCCCGAGACCCACAAGATCATTCTGGATAATATCCAGCGCAGCCCCCTTTACGGTGGCATGATCGAGGGCGTCGGCCCCCGGTATTGTCCGTCCATTGAGGACAAGGTGGTGCGTTTCGCAGGCAAAGACCGGCATCCTATCTTTGTGGAGCCCTGCGGTGAGAACACCGAGGAGATGTATCTGCAGGGTGCTTCCAGCAGTCTGCCGGAAGATGTGCAGAATGCTTTTTATCGCAGCATCAAAGGTTTTGAGCACATTGAAATCATGCGCCCGGCCTATGCCATCGAGTATGACTGCGTAGACCCCACCAGCCTTGAAGCCACTCTGGAAAGCAAAGTGGTGCGGGGCCTTTATGGCGCGGGCCAGTTTAACGGAACCTCCGGCTACGAGGAGGCCGCTGCGCAGGGCCTGCTGGCGGGCCTGAATGCTGCCCGGAACGCGCTGGGCGAGAGTCAGCTGGTGCTGCCCCGGCAGTCCAGCTACCTCGGCACGCTAGTGGACGACCTCGTGACCAAGGGCGTCATGGATCCCTACCGGATGATGACCAGCCGCAGTGAGTACCGGCTGACCCTCCGGCAGGACAACGCCGACACCCGGCTGACCCCCATCGGCAGGGAATACGGTCTGGTGCAGGATGACCGCTGGGCAAAATACCAGCAGACACAGGCGGTTCTGGAGGCAGAGCGCCGTCATCTGCACGAAGCACATCTGCGCACCGCCGACCTGCGGGCCGCCATGGAAGCGGCAGGCCTTGCCCCGGCGGCGGAAGGCGGCATTGCTGAGGAACTGCTCCGCCGCCCGGAGATCGACTATCCGCTGATCGCGGGCATCATCGGCTGGGGAGAGGGCATCACTCCCATGTTGGCCGAGCGTCTGGAAACGGAGATCAAATACGCGGGCTATATTGCCCGGCAGGACCGGATGATCCGGGAAGTGGCGCGCCACGAGAAGACCCTCATCCCGGAAGATTTTTCGTATGATGACCTTACCGGTCTGACGCTGGAAGCCCGGGAAAAGCTCTCCCTCATCCGCCCGAAGAATCTGGGGCAGGCGGGACGCATTCCGGGGGTATCACCATCGGATGTGGCGCAGCTGAGTATTGCGCTGGCGGCGAAGAAATAAATGGGGGGATGCTGGCGCAAGGCTTTGGTCTGTGAGATAAACAGCCTTTCCCGCTTGTAGCGGGGGTGAAGCTTCTGCTGTCTTTTGGTAAGGTAAACGGCATTTCTCGCCTGTAGCGAGGATTAGGGTCTTGCTGTCGCAAAATGGCTATTCGCTCCGCGGGGCTGAGAGTTCGCTGGCGCGAAGGGTTAAATTGCTCTGATTGCAGAGATACGTTCTCTTTTGCATGCCAAAAGAGAACCAGAAAAGC
>DCCL01000217.1:2825-3040 GCA_002313795.1 Faecalibacterium prausnitzii | reverse complement strand
AAAAAATCGGGAGATTTGCGCTCGCGCGCAAACATCTCTTTCCGATTTTTCGCGCTCCGCTGATTTGCTGCTCCGCAGCAGGCGTTACGCTTGCGCTGGACGTAAAGTTCCGCTCTGATTTTCGGCGAAGCCGTAAATCGGAGAAGCGTAAAAACCGTTAAGATGTCAGCGCCGAACGGCGCGACATTAGGTTTTTGTGGCTTCGACTTCCTCTT
>DCCL01000217.1:0-2710 GCA_002313795.1 Faecalibacterium prausnitzii | reverse complement strand
GAAACACCCCTCTCGTCCTCTGGACCGCGGAGCGAATAGCCATTTGACGGAAAGTGAAACCTAATCCCCGCTACAGGCGGGAGATGTGGCCCATCTTACAAAAAAGCAACCTCGCGCCAGCAGAAATCTGCCCCACCACAGCAAAATCATCATCAATCAATGAGGAATAACCAATGGAAGAATTAAAGCTATATGAGGGCCGCCCCGCTGACTGCACCGGACGGCTGGAAAAAGAAGTGCGCACCTATGATCTGCTGGATAAATTGGGCATCCAGTTCTGGCGTACCGACCATGCATGGATGCATGCCGATACTATGGAAGCCTGCCACGATATCGACGCCATTCTGGATGCGGCAGTCTGCAAAAATCTTTTCCTCTGCAACCGTCAGAAGACCAATTACTACCTGCTGATGATGCCGGGGGATAAGCCCTTCAAGACCAAGGAACTCTCCGGTCAGCTGGGCATCGCCCGCCTGAGCTTTGCTTCGCCGGAGGATATGGAAAAATATCTGGACTGCACGCCGGGCTCTTCTTCCATCATGGGCTTGGCAAACGATACCGAGAACCATGTGCAGCTGCTCATGGATGAAGAGCTGAAGAATGCCGAGTATCTGGGATGCCACCCCTGCATCAACACCTCGTCGCTGAAACTGCGGACGGAGGATGTGTTCGGCAAATTCCTGCCGGCAGTGCATCATGAGCCCATCTTCGTCCATCTGACGGGGGAATAAGAAAGGATATTGCTATGATCGATAAGAACCGGCTGGAACAGAAATGTTCCACATGGAACATCACCCTTACCGGTACCCAGCTCGACCAACTGGATGCCTTTGCGGAAATTCTGGTGGAGTACAACCAGAAGGTCAACCTGACGGCCATCACTGACCCGGAGGGCATTGAGGACAAGCACTTCCTCGACAGTCTGCTTTTCGCCAGCCAGCCGGAAGTGGCAGGGAAGATGGTAGATGTGGGCGCGGGCGCAGGCTTCCCGGGCATCGTGACCAAGATCTACAAGCCTGAGCTGGAACTCACCCTGATGGAGCCTACCGGCAAGCGGGTGGAGTTCCTGAAATATGCCTGTGCTCAGCTGGGCCTCACCGGCGTGGAGTTTGCCAAGGAGCGCGCCGAGGAAGCGGCCCGCAAGGCGTGGCGGGAGCAGTTCGACCTGGCTTCGGCCCGGGCCGTGGCGGCTCTGCCCATGCTGGCCGAATACTGCCTGCCGCTGGTGAAGGTGGGAGGAAACTTCCTTGCCATGAAGGGCGCTTCCGGCGAGGAAGAACTTGCAGCGGCACGGGGAGCCATCAAAAAGCTGGGCGGCGAGTACAGGGAGACCCGGACACTTCATCTGCCGGGCGGCGATACCCGCACCCTCATCCTCTGCAAAAAGATTTCGCAAACTCCGACTGCCTATCCCAGAAACGGCGGAAAAATTGCGAAAGGTCCGTTGAAATAACGAAACACCGAATAGAAAATGAAAGACCCTGCCGAACGAATCTTCTGGCGGGGTCTTTTGTTTTCTGGTACACTGGGAACGTAGCAAGCGGGTTTTCCACTGTTTCCCGGGAAAAGGTGGAAAACCATGACGAATCCGGGAAAAACCGAACGAAAAGGAGCGGTATCATGTTTGAACGAAAGAAATCTGCCGGCAAAATCTATACGCTTCCCATTGAGAGCATTCATCCGTCGCCGTTTCAGGCGCGGACTCATTTCGATGAACAGGAGCTGGCGGGGCTTGCGGCCAGCATCCGGGAAAATGGGCTGTTGCAGCCCATCACGGTGCGCAGACGGGGAGACGGCTATGAGCTGGTGGCGGGGGAGCGGCGGCTTCGTGCCTGCAAAATGGCGCGGATGCAGACCATTCCGGCCATCCTCTGCGATTATGCCGATGACCAGACCGCTGCGCTGGGCCTGCTGGAAAATCTTCAGCGAGAAGACCTGAATCCTTTTGAGCAGGCGCAGGGCCTGCGGGATGTGATGGCCCTGTGGGACTGCACCCAGGCCGAAGCGGCCAAGCGGCTGGGCATGGCACAGCCTACCCTTGCCAACAAACTGCGGCTGTTACAATTGACAGCCGACCAAAGGCAGTTCGTGCTGGACAATGGCCTGACAGAACGTCATGCCCGGGCCGTCCTGCGCCTGCCCGAAAACCGGCGGAGCGAGGCCCTTATCACCATTGCCAAGCGGAGGATGAATGCCCGGGCAACCGACCTGTACATTGAACAGCTTCTGAATCAAAGCGCTCCGGGGCGTCACCGCATCTCCATGGTGAAGGATGTACGTATCTTTGTCAACACCATCGACCATGCCATCCGCCTGATGACCGACAACGGCGTGCCTGCTACGGCTCATCGGGAGGAGCGGGACGGATATATCGAGTACACGGTGCGCATTCCGACTGCGGCGGCACAGAGGTAGAGGGGAGAGGGCCGATGTTCCATGTGGAACATCGGTCTTGATTTTTTATGAGGTGGATGAAGGCTTTCGCCTGCGGAGAGGGGGGAGGTTTCTGCTGCCGCAAGCTGACTTTTCGCTCTGCGGATCTGGGGTTTCGCTGACGCGAAGGGTTAGACTGCTCTGATTGCAGAGTTACGTTCTCTTTTGCGTGCCAAAAGAGAACCAGAAAAGCACCGCTTTTCCGAGGCGCGGGCACGGGAAAGGGGCTGCACGCCCCTTTCAGACCCCGAAGAAGTAGTAGAAATCACAAAAAGCT